>JAGDAS010000116.1 GCA_017959385.1 Paludibacteraceae bacterium | reverse complement strand
TGCACCGACAAGCAGGGAACCAATGTGGCGGGTCTTGTGCAGGCGGCTGAACGGATCGGACTAACGGCCAAAGGTGTAAAAGGACCGGTTTCCGCGTTGCCGCAAATTCCTCTTCCGGCGATCGCCCATATAAAACTTCAACAGGGAGATGCTGTCGTATATCACTTCGTAGTCATTTATCAGGTTCGACGGACCCGGCTTCGGATTATGGATCCTGCAACAGGTCGCCTGGAATGGCGGAATATTTCCGATTTTGAGGCACAGTGGACGGGCGTGTTGATTCTCTTGGAGCCGGCGGAGTCATATCAACCGTTCGATGAGCGGCAATCCACGGCCAAACGTTTCTGGTCGCTGGTTCGACCCCATCGTGGCGTTATGTTCCAGGCGTTTGTGGGAGCATTGTGTTATACGATTCTGGGACTGTCCACCTCCATCTATATAGAAAAAATCACGGATTATGTCCTGGTCGGAGGCAATACCCAGTTGCTCAATCTGCTCAGTGTTATCATGTTGGTTATTCTGCTTTTTCAAGTTGTCATGTCGGTTATGCAGAATGTCATTATGTTGCGTGCCGGCCAGTTGATGGACGGTGTCCTGATACTGGGATATTATCAGCATCTACTGCGTTTGCCGCAGACTTTTTTTGATACCATGCGTATTGGTGAGATTACCTCGCGTATCGCCGACGCAGCCAAAATCCGTACATTTGTCAATTCCACCATCATCGGGCTATTAGTCAATGTTTTGATATTGATATTATCTCTCGGCGTCATGTTTTTCTATTATTGGAAACTGGCGTTGTTAGTGCTTGCTGTTATTCCGCTCTACGCGGTTATATACCTGGTTTCCGACAAATGGAACCAACGTACAGAAAGGAAAGTGATGGAGGATGCCGCGGCTTTGGAAGGCCAGTTGGTTGAGTCCTTGGAGGCAACCCGGACCATCAAGCAGTTCGGACTGGAGGACTATGAGGGCGTCCGTACGGAGAATCGGTTTGTACAAATGATGTACGCCGTGTACGATTCGGCAAAAAACGGCATATTCGCATCCGTATCCTCCGAGTTCATTTCCCGTTTGTTTACAATCTTGGTGTTATGGACGGGTTGTTATTTCGTGCTGGACGGACACCTGACAGCAGGAGAACTGATGTCGTTCTATGCGTTGATTGGCTATTTTACGTCGCCTGTGTCATCACTTATTGGGGCCAACAAGAGCATCCGTAACGCCACCATAGCAGCCGACCGATTGTATGAGATCATGGATATGGAAGTGGAGGATGTGGCTGATAAGGTGGAATTAACCCGGGAAATGATGGGTGACATCGTATTTACGGAAGTGGACTTTGCGTATGGGACACGTAAAAAGATATTCGAGAAGCTGAATTTAACATTCAAACGCGGAGAGATTACGGCGATTGTCGGGGAAAGCGGATCAGGAAAAACCACGATAGCCTCCTTGCTTCAGCATCTTTATCCCCTTGCCGGCGGCCGGATAACCATTGGTGAACACGATTTAAGGTATTTGTCCAATCGAAGTCTGCGTGATCTGGTGTCCAGTGTACCGCAGCAGATTGCGCTTTTTTCCGGAACGATATTACAAAACATAGCTATCGGTGGGCAAGATCCGGATCTGAACAAGGTTATCGCATGGTGTAAACGATTGGGGTTGATGGAATACATCAATTCCCTGCCGGACGGAATTTATGCGCAGGTGGGCGAAAACGGTTCGTTGCTTTCCGGCGGGCAGAAGCAGCGTCTGGCAATTGCACGGGCCATGTACCGTGAACCGGAGGTGCTGTTGTTGGACGAAGCCACATCATCCTTGGATTCCGTATCGGAACAGTATGTGCAGGATGTCATTCGGGAAATGCGTGATCAGGGACGGACTATTGTCATCATCGCACATCGTCTGAGTACGGTTCGGAATTCCGACCATATTGTGGTAATGAAGGAGGGAAAAGTAGTGGAGCAAGGCGTGTTTGATGAATTGATCCGGCTTGGAGGGGAATTCTCGCGTCTTTGGAGCATTCAGCAAGGCGGAATGGTATGATTTTCTCAGATAACCTCGGTATGGTAAACCGTTTTCCGTTTGTTTTTATTCTGATCGGTCTGTTCTTTGCCGTTCCGTCAAGGGGACAGGATGTATCCTGGTCCATGATGCGCTGCGTTGAATATGCGCGGATCCACAATCTGTCCATCAAACAAAAGCAGTTGGAACTGGATTTATCCCGGGAGGATGTCCGTTCGACGAAAGCGGCTTTCGCACCCTCCCTGTCTGCCTGAACCACACAAAACTACAATTATGCGCCGCTGCTCGGTACGGTCAGGGGCGGTTACAGTGCCGATTATGAGATTACCATGTCCATGCCGCTTGTTGACGGAGGATTGATCTATAGCCGGAAACAGGCTTTATTTGTGAAAGAGAGCAGACGTATGGGATTGCTCTCCGCACAGACGGAGACAGACATGTCTGTGCTGCAGGCTTACCTGCAGGTACTTCTTGCTCAGGAGAATATTTCCATTGCTGAGTATGCGGTAGCGCTGGCGCAGCAGGAAACGAACCGGGCGGAGATTTTGTTTCAGGCGGGCAAAATCACCCAATCGGATTATGCCCAAGTGGTTTCAAAACAGAGTCAGAATCAGGCCGCTCTTGTGACCGCGACAAACGGCAAGCGTAGCGCAATGCTTCAATTGAAGCAGTTGCTGGAGTTGCCGTTGGATCAGGAAATGGAGTTGGACTGCCCGGCCATGGAAGATTCCGCCGTGCTCGCTCCGTTACCGGCATTCAGTGAAATCTGCCGACGTGCTTTGGAAAACATGCCGCAGGTGAAGGCGGCCCGGTTTGAAAAAGAGTCTGCACAGTTGGGGGTCAAGGCAGCCCGCAGCGGGTGGCTTCCCTCCGTGGCTTTCAATGTTGCTCTTGCAGGAAGTTACAATACGTTGCCCGAACCCTCGCTGGCAGATCAATTCAAAAACAATCTGGGCCTGTCGGCAGGTGTTTCCGTCAGTATCCCCATTTACGACAGAGGCCGGACACGTGCTGCGGTCAGTAAAGCCAGGATCAGCCTGCAGCAAACAGAACTGAACATCCAACAGGCTGAAAAGCATATTTCCGAATATGTGGAATCCTGCTATCTGGATGTACAGAATGCACAGGCGGGATTTAACGCATCTCGGGATAATCTAGCTGCGGCCCAGGAAAGTTACAGGCTTGTTTCCGAGCAATTTCGTATGGGGATGAAGAATACGGTGGAAATGCTTACCGAGCAGGAACAGCTTGTCCAAGCCCGGCAGTCGTTGGCCCGATACCGTTATCAGGCACTCGTCAACTTGCTTTTGCTCAATCTTTTGCAGGGTCTTCCTCTTACCATGGAGTCATAACGCCGCCTCACCTCCCCGGGCACATAGCCCGGGCGGTGAAACGGATTTTCTGAAAGTTTCAAGGAGTTACTCCACTACCTGGCCGGCTTCGTCGTAGGTGGTGACGGAGCCGTCGGCGAGGGTGATTTCGTAGGTGAGGGCGGTCAGGGAAATGCGGACCACCTCGAACTTTTCGATCCGGGTGTTCGGATGGCCGGCTTGTACCGCTTGGGCGACCGCTTCGGGCAGAATAGTGGCGGGAACCCCCTTGCTGTGGCATTCGTACACCTTCAGTTCGTTGTTACTGCGGAATTCCAGTCCGTCGCCTACCGTGAACACAATCGTGTAGGCGGCTTCGGGCATCTCCTCGTCGTAGGTGACGTAGGCGTTGCGGTAGTCGTTGTCACCCAGCGGGAAGTACTGTTTGGCGTAAGCTTGGACCACTTCCGGCAACTGGGAGAAACGGATGGGCATGGGACGTGCTTGAACCATCCCGATGGTCAGGGCAAAGACTGCCAGGACCGATGTGATTCTTTTCATAGTACAGTTTTAATGATTTAGCATGGCAAATGTACACAATTCAGTGGAAAATATTGTATTTTTGCAGAAAATTAACGATTTAGGAGGATTTTATGGAGAAGAAATTCAAGCGGACCACCGTTACATCGGCGCTTCCTTACGCCAACGGCCCCGTGCATATCGGCCATTTGGCCGGCGTTTATGTACCCGCCGACATCTATGTGCGCTACCTGCGTCTGAAAGGAGAGGACGTACTGTTTATCGGGGGTTCCGACGAGCACGGTGTGCCCATTACCATCAAGGCGCGCAACGAGGGTGTGACACCGCAGGATATCGTGGACCGTTACCACAACCTGATCAAGCGGTCGTTCGAGGAGTTCGGCATTTCGTTCGACATCTACTCCCGCACTACCAGCCCGGTGCACCACCAGGTAGCTTCCGATTTCTTCAAGACCATTTACGACAAGGACGGATTCATTACCCGCGAGTCGGAACAGTACTACGACGAGCAGGCGAAAACCTTCCTGGCCGACCGTTACATTACCGGCGAATGCCCCCGCTGCCATGCCGAAGGCGCCTATGGCGACCAATGTGAGAAGTGCGGCAGCACGCTTTCGCCCACCGAACTGATCAACCCCAAATCGACCATTAGCGGAAGCAAACCCGTTATGCGCCCCACCAAGCACTGGTACCTGCCGCTCGACCGGCATGAGGCGTGGTTGCGCAAATGGATTTTGGAGGACCATAAGGAATGGCGGCCCAATGTGTACGGCCAGTGCAAGAGCTGGCTCGACATGCACCTGCAGCCCCGCGCCGTAAGCCGCGACCTCGACTGGGGTATCCCCCTGCCCATCGAGGGCGCCAAGGGCAAAGTGCTCTATGTTTGGTTCGACGCCCCCATCGGATACATCTCCAACACCAAGGAACTGTTGCCCGACGATTGGGAGAAATGGTGGAAGTCGGAGGATACCCGCCTCGTCCATTTCATCGGCAAGGACAACATTGTGTTCCACTGCATCGTGTTCCCGGCCATGCTCAAGGCCGAAGGCTCGTTCATCTTGCCCGACAACGTGCCTGCCAACGAGTTCCTGAACCTTGAGGGCGACAAGATTTCGACCAGCCGCAACTGGGCGGTATGGCTGCATGAATACCTCAAGG
>JAGDAS010000115.1 GCA_017959385.1 Paludibacteraceae bacterium | reverse complement strand
GGCCAATGGCGGCTCGCCTGTCTCGGTGGGTTTGTATTCTCCGATAGAAGGTAATTCCAAAGGCAGTTTTGACTCATCCATGGCGTACGGAATGCCATCCTTGTAGTAGATGGGGAAGGGCTCGCCCCAGTAGCGCTGACGCGAGAAAATGGCATCGCGCAGGCGGTAGTTGACCTTGACGCGGCCGATGCCTTTTTCCGCAATGTATTTCTTGGCGGCGGCGATGGCTTCCTTTACGGTCTTGCCGTTGAGGAAACCGGAGTTGCACATGATGCCTTCCTTGGCGTCGTAGCTCTCCTCGCTCACATCGCAACCCTCAATAAGCGGAATGATGGGCAGGTTGAAGTGTTTGGCGAACGCATAGTCGCGGCTGTCATGGGCGGGAACGGCCATGATGGCGCCCGTGCCGTATCCGGCCAGCACATAGTCCGAAATCCAAACTGGAATTTCCTTGCCGGTAAACGGATTGACCGCGTAGGCTCCCGAGAACACACCCGTTACGCGGCGGTCGGCGATGCGCTCGCGTTCGGTGCGGCGCTTCACCATATCGAGGTAGGCGTTTACTTCGGCCTGTTGCTCTTGGGTGGTAATCTTGGCCACATATTCACTCTCGGGCGCCAATACCATAAAGGTGACACCGAACGTGGTGTCGGCGCGGGTGGTGAAGATGGTCATGTAAACGTCGGTACCGGCGAATTGGAAACGCATACCGGCACCCTCGCTGCGGCCGATCCAGTTGCGTTGGGTTTCTTTGAGCGAGTCGGTCCAGTCAATGCGGTCGAGCCCGTCGAGCAGGCGTTGGGCGTAAGCCGATACCCGCAGGCTCCATTGGCGCATCACCTTTTGCTCCACGGGGTAGCCGCCACGCACCGAAAGGCCTTCGCTTACCTCGTCGTTGGCCAGTACGGTACCCAGTTTCGGACACCAGTTGACCTTGAGGTCGGCCAGGTAGGCGATGCGGTAGTTCATCAGGATGTCCTGTTGTTTTTTTACATCAAAACCGTTCCACTCCGCAGCGGTGAACGGGGCGCAGTCGCCGGCGGCCGCATTTACGGAAGTGTTGCCCTCCTTGCGGAAAATGTCCACCAACTCACTGACGGGGCGAGCCTTGTCGGCCTGCTTGTCGTACCAGTGGTGGAACATTTGGATGAACGCCCATTGGGTCCATTTGTAGTAGGCGGGGTCGCAGGTGCGTACTTCGCGGTTCCAGTCGTAGCAGAAGCCGATTTTATCGAGTTGCTGGCGGTAGCGGGCAATGTTCCTGGTGGTGGTTACCTCGGGGTGCTGACCCGTTTGGATGGCGTATTGCTCAGCCGGCAGACCGTAGGCGTCGTAGCCCATGGGGTGCAGCACGTTGAAGCCTTTCAGCCGTTTGTAGCGGCTGTAGATGTCGGAGGCGATATAGCCCAGCGGATGACCGACGTGCAGACCGGCTCCCGAGGGGTAGGGGAACATATCCAATACGTAGTATTTGGGACGTTTTTCGTCGATTTCGACCTGATATACAGCGTGTTCTTTCCAATACTGTTGCCACTTTTGTTCAATGGCGCTGAAATTGTATTCCATACGTGCTTGTTGTTTGGGATGCAAAGTTACAAAAATTCTGCGATTATATTCCTCATAATTCGCTGATTAAATTTTGAGAGGATCGGTCATGCAGTTTGAAAAACGGTATTATTGGAAAAGGCAGAATAGCAGGTGTTCGCGATTTGCGACAGCATCTTGTACGGCCTCCTAACCATGGGAGTGGGGCGGGGCCGGGGGTAAGGTCTTGCATAATCCAACCAATATCCGTATCTTTGCCATATCATCAAAAGACAAAAACCTATGAGAAAAATTGCCCTTGTTTTGTGTATGCTCCTCAGTGTGAGCATGTACGCGAAAAAAGCGTCGATTGGTACGCTGGAAGACTGGAACGATTTGGATTACGTTGAAATCGCCCAACTGATCAATGCCGGCGACTATTCCACGCTTTATATCGAACCCGTTGATGAAAGTAATGTGGTGTTCCCTGACAAGAGTGACAACAAATACCCGGCGCTGGTCAATGCCCTCGCCAATTTCCGTGGCATTATCCAAAAAGAATTTGTAGGCACCTATAAGGATTTGAAAGTCGTTATGGCCGACGGCAAGGTGACTCCCCAAGAGAACGAGCTGGTGCTGAAAGTCAAGATCGAGGAAATCAATATGGGCGAGCGTGCCCTTCGGGTATGGGTCGGCTTTGGAGCAGGAGGACAGTCGGTGCAAATCTCGGCAACGCTGGGCAACAGCCAGGGCAAGGTGTATTACCTCAAGCAGAGACGCCTTTCGGTCAAGATGACGAATTACCAGTCGTGTCTGGAGAGCGAAATGGAGAACCTTTCGGAAGATATGGTAACCGTCCTCAAGAATATGAAGTAAAAACACGGGATGTTAAAAAAAAGGAGGTGCGTGGCGCACCTCCTTTTTTTGTAAAAGCATTATCTTTGCGCCATGTTTCTGCAACACCTCTCGATCCTGAATTATAAGAACCTGGCCGAAGTGGATACGGACTTTAGCCCGCGGGTGAATTGTTTTCTGGGCGACAACGGCGCCGGAAAGACCAACCTGCTGGATGCGGTCTATTACCTCGCTTTCTGCAAAAGCCGCACGGCCGGACCGGATGGTACGGTCATCCGGCACAATGAGGGCTTTATGAGTATGAAGGCCTTGTTTGACCGCGAAGGGGTTCAGGAGGAGATCAGCGTAGGGATGAAGGCGGGGCAGCGCAAGGTGTTCAGCCGGGGAGGCAAGGCATATACCCGCATGGCCGACCATATCGGATTCCTGCCCTTGGTGTTTGTGTCGCCCGACGATACCGTAATGCTGTACGGTGGTAATCCGGAGCGGCGCAAATTCGTGGACGGCATCATTTCCCAGTACGACCGGAGCTACCTGGAAGCCCTGCTGCGTTACAACAAACTGCTGCAGCAGCGTAACCAGCTGCTCGACGGCGAACGGCAGGAGGAGATGCTTTACGAGGTGTGTGAGGAGCAGATGGACCGCCATGCGGCGCAGATTTATACGGCCCGGCGCCGTTTTATGGAGCGCTTTGTCCCCATTTTCCATAAATATTATGCCGCGGTTTCGGAAGGAAGCGAAGAAGTGGGGCTGCTGTACCAAAGCCATTTGGACGACGGAGCGCTGCTGCCGCAGCTGCAATACAACCGTCGGCGCGATCTGGCGGCAGGAACCACCACCAAAGGCATACATAAGGACAAGTTGGAGTTGCAGCTCGACGGCTATCCGCTGCAGCAGACCGGGTCGCAGGGTCAGACCAAGAGCTATCTGACGGCGCTCAAACTCGCACAGTTCGAACTGCTCAGGTCGGCGAGCGGGGTTACACCGCTGCTCTTGCTCGACGATGTGTTCGACAAACTGGACAGCCGCCGGGTTGACCGGATTCTCCAATTGGTTTCCGGGAACGATTTCGGCCAGATTTTTCTGACCGACACCAACCGGGAGCATCTCGATGATCTGGTGTCGCGCCTGGGGGGCGACTACCGTATATTCAACGTAGCGGGAGGACGTATCGGATGAGACGAACCAAGGCGGTCAGTGTGGGCGAGGCGCTGCAGGAGTTTTTCCGGCAGTTCCGTTTGCAGGGTAGGTTGGACGAGGTGCAGTTGAAGAACCGCTGGGCCGAAGTTGCCGGGGCCAATGTACAGGCATATACCCGGTCGTTGGAGATCCGCCGCCGTGTTCTTTACGTCCAGGTGTCGTCGTCCGCGCTGGCCAACAACCTGGCGCTCTCCCGCCGCGAACTGGTGCGGCGTCTCAATCAATCGGTCGGCGCTTCTGTAATCGATGACATTCAATTCAACCGTCAATGACAAGCATACAAACCCATATCCAATCCATGCGGGCGCAGCTGCCGCCCTCGGTCCGGCTGGTGGCCGTCAGTAAGTTCCATCCCGCGGAAGCGGTGCAGGAGGCCTATGAGGCCGGTCAACGCCTTTTCGGCGAAAGCCATGCGCAGGAATTAGTGCCCAAGGCTCGGATGCTCCCATCCGATATAGAATGGCATTTTATCGGCCATCTGCAGACGAACAAGGTCAAACAAATCATTCCGTATGTCGCCTGCATTCAGTCGGTTGACAGCGGACGGCTGCTCTGTGAGATTGACAAGCAGGCGGCGCGTGCCGGCCGGGTGGTCGATGTGCTGCTGCAGTTCCATATTGCACGCGAGGAAACCAAGTCCGGTTTTACCCGGGAAGAGTGCCTGGAGTTGCTTGCCTCACCCGCCTTCCGGCAAATGACCTCGGTGCGTGTGACCGGTGTGATGGGTATGGCTACGGCCACCGACGATATGGAACAGGTGCGCCGGGAGTTCCATACACTCAAGGCACTTTTCGAAGAACTCCGGCAGACGGTGTTTGCCGGCAGGGCGGAATTTTGCGAGATTTCAATGGGTATGTCGCACGACTGGCCGGTGGCGGTCGAGGAGGGGGCCACACTGATCCGGGTCGGGACGGCCATTTTCGGACAACGGGATTACGGTAAATAAATATTTGGAGAATTGGCGGTTTTTCCTTATCTTTGTATAACCGATTCAAATCAGCGGACATGGTCCGCATAAAAAAGTATACTACATTATAGACTTTATGGACAATAAGAAACGTGTTTACACCTTCGGCAACGGAAAAGCGGAAGGTAATGCCCGGATGCGCGAGCAACTCGGTGGCAAGGGTGCCAACTTGGCGGAAATGAACTTGATCGGTATTCCGGTACCTACCGGTTTTACGATTACGACTGATGTCTGCAACGAATACTATGCGGTCGGCCAGGACAAGATTGTGGAGATTCTGCGTGATGACGTACTGGCTGCAGTAAAGCATGTAGAAGGGTTGATGAACAGCAAGTTCGGCGATGTGGCCAACCCCTTGCTCGTGTCGGTGCGTTCGGGTGCCCGTGCCTCCATGCCGGGTATGATGGACACCATCCTCAACCTGGGTCTCAACGACCAGGTGGCCGAAGGTATGGTTAAGAAAACGGGCAATCCCCATTTTGTTTTTGACTCCTACCGCCGTTTCGTACAGATGTACGGCGACGTGGTGCTGGGCATGAAGCCGGTCAACAAGACCGATATCGATCCGTTCGAAGCCATTATCGAGAAGGTGAAGAAGGAACAGGGCGTGGTATTGGACAAGGATTTGTCGGTCGAGTCACTCCAGAAGCTGGTCAAACTTTTCAAGGAGGCCATCAAGAAGCAGACCGGCCATGATTTCCCCGACGATCCGATGGAGCAGTTGTGGGGTGCTATTTGTGCGGTGTTCCGCAGTTGGATGAACGAACGTGCCATTCTGTACCGCAAGATGGAGGGAATTCCCGATGAATGGGGTACGGCGGTTTCGGTCATGGCGATGGTGTTCGGCAATATGGGTGACACTTCGGCTACGGGTGTGGCCTTCAGCCGCAACGCCGCTACGGGCGAGAATCTCTTCAACGGTGAGTACCTGGTCAATGCCCAGGGCGAAGATGTGGTGGCCGGTATCCGTACTCCGCAGCAGATCACCATTGAGGGCAGCCGCCGCTGGGCCAAACTGCAGGGTATCAGCGAGGAGGAACGCGCTTCCAAATATCCTTCCATGGAGGAGGCGATGCCCGCTATTTACAAGGAATTGGACGATATCCAGAACAAACTGGAGAATCACTATCGCGATATGCAGGATATGGAGTTCACCGTACAGGAGGGCAAACTCTGGTTCCTGCAGACCCGTAACGGCAAGCGTACAGGTGCCGCCATGGTCAAGATCGCCATGGATTTGGTACGTGAGGGCCTGATTGACGAGAAGACGGCTGTTTTGCGCTGCGAACCGCCCAAGTTGGACGAATTGCTGCACCCGGTATTCGACAAGGAGGCCTTGTCGAAGGCGCAGGTGCTTACGCAGGGTCTTCCCGCATCGCCGGGTGCCGCCTGCGGTCAGATTGTGTTCCATGCCGACGATGCCCAGGATTGGCATTCGAAGGGGAAAAAGGTGGTGATGGTCCGTATCGAGACTTCGCCCGAGGATTTGGCCGGTATGAATGCGGCCGAAGGTATCCTGACGGCGCGTGGCGGTATGACATCGCACGCTGCGGTAGTGGCCCGTGGTATGGGCAAGTGCTGTGTGTCGGGCGCCGGCGCACTGGTGATAGACTATGCCAAGGAGACGGTCAAGGTGGGCGATACGCTGTTGCGCAAGGGCGACTTCATTTCGCTCAACGGATCGACCGGTCAGGTATATGCCGGCCAGGTGACGACCAAGGAGGCGGAACTTAGCGGCGACTTCAAACAGTTGATGGATCTTTGCGACAAATATACGAAGATGCAGGTGCGTACCAATGCCGATACGCCGCACGATGCCCAGGTGGCCCGCGATTTCGGTGCCAAGGGTATCGGATTGACCCGTACGGAGCACATGTTCTTCGAAGGACAGAAGATCAAAGCCATCCGTGAGATGATTCTGGCCGACAGCCCTGCCGGTCGGGAGAAGGCGCTGGCCAAGCTGCTGCCTTATCAGAAAGCGGACTTCAAGGGCATTCTGGAGGCCATGGACGGTTGTCCGGTCAATATCCGTCTGCTCGATCCGCCATTGCATGAGTTTGTTCCCCACGATGACAAGGGCCAGCAGGAAATGGCTGCCGAGATGAAAGTGAGCGTGGAGTTTATCCGCGAACGCGTGGCTTCGCTGGCCGAGAACAACCCGATGCTGGGTCACCGTGGTTGCCGTCTGGGCATTACCTTCCCCGAAATCACCGCTATGCAGACACGTGCCATCCTGGGTGCCGCTTGCGAACTGAAGAAAGACGGTAAAGACCCGAAGCCCGAAATCATGGTTCCGCTCATCGGTACGCTCTATGAATTAAAGCAACAGAAAGAGGTTATCCTGGCCACCGCTAAAGAAGTGTTCGAAGCAGAAGGCGTAGAAGTCGAATTCGAAATCGG
>JAGDAS010000013.1 GCA_017959385.1 Paludibacteraceae bacterium | reverse complement strand
GTGCCAACCCTGCTGCCAGAGCCAGGCTCCTACGCAACAGTTGCTGCAGGATGTACTTGTAACCAATCATTAAACGCTATTCGTGATAAATTACCGGTGCGGTCAGGTTGCGGAATACATTTACCGTCAGGGTGAAATCAGCACCCGGACAGTCGCCGGCATAGGGAGTGATGGTGTAAACCACCTGTGCGGTCGTGTTGTTCGAGTTCAGGAACTGGTCGTTCTCGAGAGCGGCCGCGCTTGTGTAGCTGCCTACGGCGGCATTGCCGGCAGCGGCGGTCACACCGGCCGGGATATTGATCGATTTGATCTGCCAGCGCGTCAGCGTCAGGCCGTTGTCATCGGTCGCAGGCAAGGTGTAACCGACTGCTTCGTTCGAACAGGCGGAGGCCGTTACATTGCTTTGCTCGGGCAGCGGGTTGACCGTTACGTGAATGGTGCTCCACGGACCTTCGCAATGGTCAGCACTGACTTCCTGAATGCTCAGGTCGTAGGTGCCGGCCTGCAGCCAGTTGACCGAAGTCAACGGACCGGTGGCGGTGGTGAGAACAGCTCCGGCGGCCGTTGAGGTTCCAGTAGGCTCCAACTTCCACGTGTAGGTTGATCCGGCCGTTTCGCTGATGCCGTAGTTTTGCGTAGATGCGCAGACCGCGTGGTCTCCGCTGTTGGCATAGGGGGCTTGCGCCCATGCGGTGGCTGCTGTCAGCAGCGCAACTGCAGTTAAAATTCCATGTCTTTTCATATGCATAAATATTATTGTAATTTGTTATTCATGATAAATGGTGGCTGGCGCAGGTTGGTCGCACGACCCCTCGCAGTACACGGTGGCTGTATTGGTGATGGTATAGATGCCGCATTCTCCGTAACTGTTGTCGGAAGCGATGGTCGAGGCGATCTCGGCCGAAGCGGCGACAATGACACGGTAGAGGGTCCCTGAGGTGCTGTTTGCGGTTACTTCGTATTCGAGCCGTCCTTTTTCGGGTTCGCCCATCGAAGTCCAGTGGATACCGTCGTCGGACGTTTGCCAGAGATAGTAGCCACCGTCGGGGAAAAAGGACGATTCGTGCCCGTTGTAGGCACAGTGCAGTGTGGTGCGCCGGTTGCAGTCAACGGTGATCTCATCGGTGTTGTTGGCGGTCTGCAACTGCACGGCGGGCGAACAGGTGGTGAACTGCAGATCGTCGAGTACCAGGTCGTTGCCGTTGCCGTATTCGCCGCGGTTCCAGATCTTGATGCGCAGACCGTCCACGCTCTGGGTGGTATTGACCGAAAGGGAGTAATTGACCCAGCGCTCCATTTCGAATACGGTCATCTCTCCCGTGGTGATGTAGCCGAGCAGATTGCCGTCGGTTCCTTCCAGACCGCCGATCAACTCCCAGATTTCCAATACGATGGTGCAAGGCAGATTGGTGCGGTTGGTAATCTGAGTGGCCCACATGGAGAAGTTGTACCACGAATTGGCGCAGAAATTGCCGACTACGTCAATCTGCAGCATCTGGCTGGTCAGTTCGCCCTCACCCATGGTCGAACCGGTGTTGATGACCAGATAACCGCCGTTGGGGTTGCCCGTGTGGTCGCCCGTATAACCGCTGTTCCAACCGGTACACTTGGTGGCCGGATCGGCCGGATCGGCATGCGAGGCGTCCCACGAATTGGAAACAATGCGGTAAGCGCCGTCGTTGCAGCATACCCCCGGACCGGCGAAATAGTGATTGGTCACTTTGGCGACGGATTGGGCGGTATTGTCGGTATAGCGCACCATGGTGCCCGGAGGAACGGTTCCGAAGTCCTGGCTCCAAAGCACGCGGGCTGCCTCGTCGGTGGTCTCGCAGCATACAATCCCCTGTAGTTCCAAGGGCTTGGTCTGTACACCGTTGAGTTCGGCGTAGTAGGTGTGCGGCTGTAGGTCAAGCGTAACGGTAAGCTGGTGACCGGTTTCGCCCGGCAGGAGCTGATAGCCGCCGTTGCCGATGCGCTCGTACCAGGTGTAGGTATCCGATGTGGTGCCTAATGCTTTGACGGTCAGCGTGACATCGGTTCCTTCGCAATCGGAGTTGGACCAGATGTTCTTGTCCAGATAGGGTTCCGGACAACCATATATCCGGATTCCCTTGATGGCGATGGCATCACAGTCTTTGGTGGTACGCAGTACCGGGGTGATTTGAATGGTACCGTCGGTGCAGTCGCGTGTAAAGGAGATCGTGCCTTGGCGGGCGTTGCGGTTTACGCTGTTGGCTTCGCCGGCCGACCCACCGTTGTACAGCACGCGTATGGCGGAATTCTCCTGTACCCGGGGCTCGCAGGTAGCGCAGGCGCACTGCCAGCAATCGGGTGACTCGTATTCCCAATCCACCTCCACATAGACTTTCGATCCCTTGCGCAAGCCGCTTGTGCTGAGTGTAAGGATGGGCTCGTCGGTTGCATACAGCGGATGGGCTTTGACGATCATGCGGTTTTCGCCGTCCGTACGTGCCTGCAGCCTTCCGTCCAGGGTCTTCGGATTGCTTACAATGGCATATCCGTAGTCTTGGTCCATGAACGCGCCGTTGCGGTAAATCTCTTCCAGGGGGGTGCTGACCTGCAGGTTGTCCGTGATGTCGTACCAAGCCACATTGTTGAGTGTTACATGGGTTTCACCGGCCGTTTTCGGTGAAAAGTTGGTGGCTGCCAGCAGGATCCCGCAGGGGTTTTCGTGCGTTTCGGTAACGGTGATCATGGCAATTCCTTCCGGATCCTCGGGGTCGGGTATCCGGTGGGAGGTGGTGTATGTCAGATCGTTTCGCGCTGAGAGGTCAATCGGGTTCACCTGCATGGGCGACTCCGCATCGGCGTCGAATGTCCGACCCTCCAAACTGAGCACGGGGTTGGCTGCATTGAGTTCGGCGGCGAGGCTGCCGTCCAGTTCCAGGTACGGGAAACGGTTGTTGCCGGTTGTGTTGTCAAAGTAGATCTGGTAGTTGCCGATCTTCTCCACGCCGGTTGCACAATCGTTGTACACATATTTGTACTGTACAGTAAAATGGTCCAATTGGTTGTTGTAGCGGAAACGCACGCGTACGCCGGGTACCGGGGTATCCCATCCCTCGTAAGTCACATCCAGGTATTCGAGTGTGGCGTATTCGTCAATGCTTGCAGTGCCGGCGGTGTTGTTCTTGACGGGAGCTTCGTCGTAAAGTTTCCGTTCCACTACGGGATCGGCGGTCAGGTCTTCGAGGGTAGGCATGGTGGCGAATCCCCAGTTGGCGTTGCGGCCGGCAACCGGGTGTGAGTTCGTCGGATCCTTGTATGCCTGAAACATAAATCCTGCCAGTGAGGCGTCGGCACCCGGATAAGGAGTCAGAATAAACGTTGCCCAGTGTTCGCCGGCTCCGTTGTCTTCGGTGGTCATGGAGAACACAAACCGCTGCAGCGCCATGTTGGTGTAGCCCGGATTGGCACCACCGGCGTTAAATACGCGTCCAAGCAGGTCTTCTGCTGATGCAGAGCCGATTAGCAGCGTAATGCACAGGAATATGAAGGTAAACTTTTTCATTGTGTACGCCGACAAAGATAGGGAGGCAAAAGGGGAAAACCAAATAATTCCGCAAAAAAAATGTGTACGCACACAATTTTTTAACATTTCAGTCGGGCAAAAAAATCACTACCTTTGCAGCGTTATGCAGAAGGAGCATGTTATCGGACATATTTCGGCCGCGGGTGCCTACCTGATTTTCGGGATTAACATTTTAACCAGCCGGCAGGTGGCACTCGACGGGCACATTACTCCCATCAGCGTGTTCGCCTTCCGTTCGGTGGGTGCGGCGCTGCTCTTTTGGGCGATCTCGCTGATCAGACCCCGCCAACAGGTGGAATTCCGGGATCTGCCCCGTATATTCCTGGCTTCGTTGCTGGGGCTTTTCCTGACGCAGATGACGTTTCTTCAGGGGATCACCATCATTACGCCGTTTGACTGTGCCATTGTCGCTTCCCTTACACCGGTGATGACCATGTTCGTGGCGGCGGTGGCCATCAAAGAGCCCATTACCTGGCGGAAGCTGCTGGGCGTGCTGGTGAGTCTGCTGGGGGTACTGGTGCTGATCTTCAATACCCGGCATGTGGGTGGTGCCGCGCAGACACAACCCCTGGGCGTGTTGTTGATTCTGCTCAACGGATTGTGTTTCGCCTGTTATCTGGGGGTCTTCAAACCGCTCATTGACAAGTACAACGTTATCGACTTTATGAAATGGATGTTCTTGTTCTCCGCCCTGATGAGCCTGCCGTTTGCCGCCGACGATTTACTGGAACTGCCCTATGCCGAGGTCTCGCCGACGGCCTGGGGGTGCCTGTCGTTTACGGTGGTGGCGGCCACCTGCATTTCCTATTTCCTGATTCCGGTAGCCCAGCGTCGGATACGTCCTACTCTGGTCAGCATGTATTCCTACTTGCAACCTATCATCGCAGCTGTATTGGGCATTCTGGCGGGTATGGATGAGCTTACCGTTATTAAGGTGGTGTCTGCGGGTTTGGTATTTCTGGGTGTGGCCATTGTCAACCGCAGCCGGAGCCGGATTTCTCCGCCCGATACGACCGACATTCGCCGATAAGGCGGTAGATGAGGTTGATTTCCGTCTTTTTTGTTGTATTTCTGTTTTTTTTCGGGTATCTTTACCTTTACGTATATAATCGTTACAGCTATGAAAACGAATCGTATTTTCCTTTTGGCCGCCCTGCCGTTGCTGCTGGCGGCATGTAAGAACGCCGCTCCCGATGATTCTTTTCCGAATGAATACGGGGAAATCAAGGACATGTCTGGAGAATGGGATGGCGTCGGTGCTCCCGGTGGAAGTAATTCCGGTGGTCAGGGAGAGGATATGGCCGGACTCGTGACGGCCAGTGAATGGAACGACTTGGCTCATTGGGATTTTTGGGGTAACCTGATGAACAACCAGGAACTCTACGGCTATACCGAAACATGGAAATTTTTCACCAACCACCGCGTGGCGGTGCGGGTGGCTCAGTCCGGCAGTCCGGTCTGTGGTGCGAAGGTGCGCCTTTCGGACGGATCGGGTGCGGTATGGAATGCGGTTACCGACAACAAAGGCGAGTGCAGCCTTTGGTATTCGCTCTATCAACGCACATCAAACACGGACGATGCTTCCCTGCCACTCTCCATTGCCATTGACGGGGTGGCGCAACCCGGTACGCCGGTGGTGACGGCCTGGAATAGTCCCGAGGTACTGTGGAACGAATATGAAGCGGCTCCAAACAGTCTTCAAGGTGTGGATATCGCCTTTATTGTAGATGCGACGGGATCAATGACCGATGAGATTGATTTTCTGAAGGCCGATGTGTTGGATATTGTCAACGGCATTGATCAGCAGGCGGCGGTACGTACGGCGGCGCTCTTTTACCGCGACGAGGATGATGAGTACGTAACCCGGGTCAGCAATTTTTCCGAGTCGCCTGCTGTTACTTATTCATTTGTCAATGAGCAATACGCAGATGGCGGTGGCGATTGGCCGGAGGCTGTGCATACGGCTTTCGAGGTGAGTCTGCAGTCGCTTTCGTGGAATGCCGCAAGCCGCGTCAAATTGGCGTTCTGGCTGTTGGACGCTCCTCCCCATGAGGAGCCGGCGGTAATAGCTTCCATTCAACAATCCGTTAAAACCTATGCGTCCATGGGTATCCGGCTGATTCCCGTTGCCGCCAGCGGCATAGATAAGTCCACGGAGATTCTGCTGCGCAATTTCGCGGTGGTTACGGGTGGCACTTACGTCTTCATTACCGATGACAGCGGTATAGGCGGAGAGCATATCGAAGCCACGGTGGGGGAATGCGAAGTTGAGGCCCTCAACAGTCTGATTGTCAGGTTAATCAACGAATATACGAGGTAAGATTCCAATCAAGACCTGAAGGCCTGGATCGGCCGGAGGTCAAGCTGGTGTGAATTCAGTCTCCAATCCTTACAAAAAAACACCGCCTCGCGGATTTCCGTGAGGCGGTGTCTGTTATCAGTCAGGCTGGCAATTACTTCTTGCAGCCGAACAATTTAGCGAAGAAACCGCACTTTTTGGCGGGAGCCTAATCCTTGGCCTCCAGCGACGGACCGGCGGCAACCAGGGCCTTGCCGGCTTCGTTGGTGGTGTATTTGGCGAAGTTCTTGATGAAACGGCCGGCCAGATCCTTCGCCTTCTCCTCCCATTCGGAAGCGTTGGCATAGGTGTCGCGCGGATCGAGGATAGCGGGGTTGACGCCCGGCAGCGAGGTCGGAACCTCAAAGTCGAACATCGGGATCTTCTTGGTCTCAGCCTTCAGGATGTCGCCGTTCAAGATGGCGTCGATGATGCCACGGGTGTCGGGAATCGAGATACGCTTGCCCGTACCGTTCCAACCGGTGTTCACCAAGTAAGCCTTGGCTCCCGATTTCTTCATCTTCTTCACCAATTCCTCGGCATATTTCGTCGGGTGCAACTCCAGGAAAGCCTGGCCGAAGCAAGCCGAGAAGGTCGGGGTCGGTTCGGTGATGCCGCGTTCGGTACCGGCCAACTTGGCGGTGAAGCCGCTCAAGAAGTAGTACTGGGTCTGCTCAGGCGTCAGGATGGAGACGGGAGGCAGTACACCGAAGGCGTCGGCCGACAGGAAGATAACGTTCTTGGCGGCGGGAGCGCTCGAACCCGGTTGGATGTTCTTGATATGGGTGATCGGATAGGAAACGCGGGTGTTCTCGGTGACGGACTTGTCGGCGAAGTCGATCTTGCCGCACTCGTCAACGGTAACATTCTCGAGCAGAGCTTCCCTGCGGATGGCATTGTAGATGTCGGGCTCG
>JAGDAS010000114.1 GCA_017959385.1 Paludibacteraceae bacterium | reverse complement strand
AATAGTCGCATCCCTACTGAGTGAGCGTTTGCAGATTCTTACCAAGATTCTGCCTTCCAAACCGTCCACTCCGATTATCGGTTATTTCCTCTTTGAACTTGACGGCAATGTTCTGACCGTTACCGCCACCGACGGCGACACCACGCTGGTGTCCACGCTGGCTGTGGCCGAAGCGCAGGAGAACGGCCGTGCCGCCATTATGGCCAAGAATATGGATATCATCCACGAGCTGAAGGACCAGTTGGTTTCCTTCCAGGTGAATCCCTCCAGCTACAAAGTGAATTTGGAAAGCGAAACCGGCAAGTATGAGTTTGTCGGGGCTTCCGCCGACGAATATCCCCAACACCGCGCTCTATCCGACGAAGCGGTTACGCTGGAAGCTCCCGCCCAACTGCTGGCCGAGGGTATAAGTCAGACCTCGTTTGCGGTGGCTCCGACCGAAGACATGCGTCCGATCATGGGCGGCCTTTATTTCGATGCCACTACGGGCAACGGGCTCAACATCGTAGCCACCGATGCCCACAAACTGGCGCGTTTCCACATGGACGATATCACCGTTTCCGAGCCATCGGCCTTCGTGATGCCGGCCAAACCCGCCAACGTGCTGCGTACACTGCTCGGTAGCGAGGGGGATGCCCGGATAAGCGTACGTTTCGACGGCAATGCCATTTACTGCAAAACCTCCAAATATTGGATTCTGACCCGTCAGATCGAGGGTAAGTATCCGGCATATTCGGCAGTTATCCCCACTTCCAATCCGATTGAGGTGATTGTGGACCGCGCGCAGTTGCTCAGTGCTGTCCGTCGTGTGGATGTCTGCTCGGCCGGTGCCAATCTGACCCGGTTCAAGATTTCCAAAGGCAGCCTGTTGATCGCCACGCAGGATATTGACTATTCGTTGTCCGGCCAGGAAACATTGCCCTGTCAATACGACGGTGATGAGGTGGAGATCGGACTCAAGGCCACGTTGGTCAAGGAAATGCTCGGTATTCTCACCTCTCAGGATGTGATGATCCAAATGTCCGATTCGGCCCACCCGGGCTTGTTCGTCCCTTATCAGAAAAAGGACGGTTGTGATGTGTTGATGTTGTTGATGCCGATGATGTTGTCGTAAAAAGGACGCCATGGAACTGCAGCTGAAAAATCCGATCGTATTTTTTGACTTGGAGACCACCGGCCTGGATATTGTCAAGGACCGGGTGGTGGAGCTCTCATATATTAAGGTGTATCCCGGTGGTAAGGAGGAGAAGAAGACCTATCGGGTGAATCCTGAAATGCCCATACCTTCCGAATCAACTGCCGTTCACCATATTACAGACGAGGATGTAAAGCATTGCCCGACCTTCAAGCAGATTGCGCAGGAGTTGGCCGATGTGTTCAAGGGATGTGATTTGGGCGGATACAATTCTTCCAAGTTCGATTTGCCTGTTTTGGCGGAGGAGTTCCGCCGCGCCGATGTTGAGATCGATTTGATGCGTGCCAAGATGGTGGATGTCCAAGTCATTTTCCATAAAATGGAACCCCGCAACCTTTCAGCGGCCTACCGTTTCTATTGCGGTGCCGAGTTGGAAGGGGCGCACGGTGCCTGTGCCGATACAACGGCCACTTACGAGGTGCTCAAGGCGCAACTCGACCGTTATTCCAACCTCAAGAACGATGTTGACTTTCTCTCGCAGTTCACGATGCAGCGCCGCAATGTCGATCCGGCCGGCCGGGTTGTCTTGGACGATGCCGGACATGAGGTGATCAATTTCGGTAAGTACAAAGGCCGTCGGTTGGAGGACGTTTTGCGAACCGATACCGGTTACTTCGGTTGGATTATGAGTGCCGATTTCGCTGAATCGACCAAGCAGGTTTTCGTGAAGGCACAACTGAGATTGTCTGGAAAAATTTGAAATTCCAATACTAAAAACGTAAAAACAAGAATTTGAATCTATGAAAAAATTGATTACCCTTGGATTGCTTGTTGCGACGGCGTTGACCTCGTTCGCCGGAATCAGCAGTCGTTACGAAGAAGGTTTCGATTTCAAAAAATCGGAAAAGCTCGAAGGAAAAGAGAGTTATGCACTTTCGCCTTACAAGGACGGTTCCTATGTCTTTATTCAGGACGGGAAAGTGTATGTTACCCGTATTGACACGGCCGGAGGCGACCTGGATCCCAAGGTTTGTCCGGATTTCGCCAATCTGAAGGTGACGGGTCTGGTTGCTTTTGACAGCAAGCGCAACCGTCTGTATTACACCGACCACTACGCATCCTACGACAAAGATTATCTCTTCGAGAGTATTCCCGATCAGAACGGCGTATGGCAGAAGGGTGTGCGTATGCGCATCCGTGGCACGGTCCGCAAGCGCGGTGACAAGAATTTCGTACAGAGTGCCGGTTGGAATTTCGAGGATCAGGTACCCGGCGATTTCTACAATCCGGTGATGAGTCCCGATGGCGACCGCGTCTATTTCTCCTCTTCGATGGAGGGCAGCAAAGGCGGTCGTGATA
This sequence comes from Paludibacteraceae bacterium, assembly GCA_017959385.1. Taxonomy (GTDB): domain Bacteria; phylum Bacteroidota; class Bacteroidia; order Bacteroidales; family Paludibacteraceae; genus Enterocola. The sequence continues at coordinate 8,538 of JAGDAS010000114.1, read as the reverse complement.
TTTTCTATGTGGAAATCGAAAACGAAGGCGAACGTGTATGGAGTTATCCTGTGAATGACAGTACGGTCAATACGGCCGGTGACGATGATTGGATGTCGTTCGAGAGCGATACGGTGCGTTATGTCTCTTCCGACAAGACGGGTATCATGAAGATTTACAAGACGGTTAAGCGCTCGGATATCTGGTCTGACCCCAAGGTTTTGGACAAACCTTACAATACGGTGTTGGCCAACTACAACATGCAGGTTTATGAAGGCGCTCCCGTACAGGTTTCCCTACGTGAGAACCAGAAGACGCTTTATCTGTATCTTCCGATCCCCGAAGTAGAGCCCGAACCGGAACCCGAACCCGAACCGGAACCCACTTACGAGGAGAAAAAGCGCAAGTTCTACTGGGTGTTCTTCCTGTTCGATTTCAACAAGGACATCCTGGAGGAGGAATTCCTGGCCGATTTGAACAAACTCTACAACGAGATGCTGCAGTTCCCCGATGCCGTGTTTGAAATCAGCGGTTATACCGACAGCCGCGGTTCGTTGGAATACAACGACAAATTGTCGCAACGTCGTGCCGACACCATTCGCGATATGCTGTTGGAGAAGGGCTTCCCGGCCGACCGCATGAAAGCCGTTGGTTACGGCGAACGCCGTCTGCAGATCCCCAATGCCGAGACGGAAGAGGAACACGCACAGAACCGTCGTGTAGAAGTTAGAATTTTGATGGACGAAGAATAAATCATGAAGAATATGAAGAAATTTATATCGACGGTGCTGGTTGCGATAGCAGCCACCACCGGGGCAATGGCTCAGAGCGACTTTATGTTGGCGGAGCAATTGTTCTCGCGTATCGGCATCAACCCCGCCGGTACCGGTAACAGTACGAATGTGAATATTTTCTCACTCAACCGTTTTCAATATGCCGGTATGACGGGCGAAGGCGCTCCGTTCTCCACGATGTTGAACGTTCACTCCTATTTTGAGAAGGCCAAATCCGGTCTCGGTCTGACGGTGTCGTACGATGGTAGCGGTATCGCCTATACGCAGCTTCAAGCGCGTGTTGTGTACGCTTATCACGTGAATTTCGGCAAGGCGAACCTGTTCTCTTTTGGTTTGGGCTTGGGTGCCGCCAACAAGATGTTCGATCCGTCCCGTCATATACTGGAGGATGAGTCCGAACGCGGCGAGGCCTTCCCGGATTCCTACCAGAGCAAGACGTATTTTGACGCCAGCTTCGGTATAGAGTACTCCAACAAGTACTTGATGGCCGGTGTCTCCATCGCCCACATTCCGGGATTCTTCTATGCCGGCGATGAATATTACAGTACTTTGACCTACTTCCCCACTTACTACGGTTATGTGCGCGGATTCATCCCCTGTAGCGAGAAGTTCAAGTTGATTCCCGCCCTGTCGCTCTATTATACGGGCTCCGGTACGGGCGACGACTTCAAGAATACGGACATTCTGTCCAAAATCGTGTGGGATGCCAACATCACAGGCTTTATCAGTGATTATGTTTGGATCGGTTTGGGTTACCGTACGCAGACGACCACCTATGCGATGGTCGGCTTTGAGTGGAAATGGCTGCGTATTGGTTATTCCTGTGATTTGAACTTGGGCAAGTTGAACAACATTTCGTGGACCAGCCACGAGGTGATGCTTTCGTTCAATATCCCGACCAAGAAGAAGTCCGAGTGGGACGATTAAGGTATAAATTTACATAGTATAATGAGAAAGGGGGCTTTTAGGCCCCCTTTTTAAAAAAAGCGTATGTCGAAAGTATTGATTATCGGTGCCGGTGGAGTCGGCACGGTGGTGGTGCACAAGGTGGCACAGAACGCCGATGTGTTTACAGAAATCGTATTGGCCTCGCGCACCCGCTCCAAGTGTGATGCCATAGCTGCGGAGATTCAAAAGCGTTATGGTGTGCGGATTACGACCGACCAGGTGGATGCCGACCAGGTTTCCGAACTCGTTGCCCTTTTCCGCAGGCATCAGCCCAAACTGGTGATCAATGTGGCTCTACCGTATCAGGATCTGGCTATTATGGACGCCTGTCTGCAGACGGGTGTCAATTATTTGGATACCGCCAACTACGAGCCCAAGGACGAGGCACATTTTGAGTATTCCTGGCAGTGGGCCTATCACGACCGTTTCAAGGAGGCCGGACTGACGGCTATACTGGGCTGCGGGTTCGATCCGGGGCAAACAGGGGTATATACGGCCTATGCCGCCAAGCATTATTTTGATGAGATGCACTACCTGGATATTGTTGATTGCAATGCCGGTGACCATCATCATGCTTTCGCCACCAATTTCAACCCTGAAATCAACATCCGTGAAATCACTCAAAACGGCCGCTACTATCAGGATGGCAAGTGGGTGACCACCGGACCGCTGGAAATCCACCAGCCGCTCAATTATCCCGAAATCGGCCCCAAGGAGTCTTATCTGCTATACCATGAGGAACTTGAGTCGTTGGTTAAGAACTATCCGACGATCAAACGCGCCCGCTTCTGGATGACGTTTGGACAGGAGTATCTGACGCATTTGCGTGTTATCCAGAATATCGGTATGGCCCGCATTGACGAGGTGGAGTACAACGGTGTCAAGATTGTGCCGCTGCAGTTCCTCAAGGCGGTTTTGCCGAATCCCGGCGATCTGGGTGAGAATTACACGGGTTATACGTCCATTGGTTGCCGGATCCGCGGTGTCCGCAACGGTCAGCCCAAAACGCTGTATGTGTACAACAACTGCAGCCATCAGGCGGCCTATGAGGAAACCGGCATGCAGGGTGTCAGCTACACGACCGGTGTACCCGCTATGACTGGCGCTTATATGTTCCTTACCGGAAAATGGAAGGGCGCCGGTGTGTTCAATGTCGAGGAGTTTGATCCCGATCCCTTTATGGAAAAGGTGGCTGCCAGCGGTTTGCTCTGGCATGTCATTGAAGACGGCGATTTGGAGTTATGACCGACTACCGGCAGTTTCCGTCCCCCTGCTATGTGGTGGACGAATCCCGATTCCGGCGCAATCTGGCGCTGATTCAATCGGTGGCACAGAGCTCGGGCGCTGAGATTATCCTGGCGTTCAAGGCCTTCGCCTTGTGGAAACTCTTTCCCATTGTGCGGGAGTATATCGGTGCGTCCACGGCCAGTTCGTTGGCGGAAGCCCGTTTGGCCTATGAAGAGATGGGAGCTCCGGCGCATACGTTCGCTCCGGTTTACCGTGAGGATGAATTTGATGCCATTGCCGCCTGCAGCAGCCACATTACGTTCAATTCACTGGCCCAATACACTAAATACGCACAGCGTTGCCGGCAGGCGGGAATCAGCTGCGGTCTGCGTTGCAATCCCGAACTGTCGCTTGTGGAAACCGATTTGTACAACCCCTGCGTACAGGGGTCGCGTCTGGGGGTGCCCCCGGCGCAGTTGCCCGACCGTTTGCCGGAAGGCATCGAAGGTCTGCATTTCCATTGTCTCTGCGAGTCGTCGGCAGCCGATTCCGAATCGCTGATCGCCCGGGTGGAGGAGCGTTTCGGACAGTATCTACCTGCACTGCGCTGGGTGAATTTCGGTGGAGGGCACCTGATGACCCGTGAGGGATATGAAGTGGACCGTCTGGTCGATGCCATACGGGCATTCCGCAGCCGTCATCCGCATTTGCGCGTCATTCTGGAGCCCGGCAGTGCGTTTGCCTGGCGGGTGGGGGAGTTGGTTTCGACGGTGCAGGATGTGGTGGAGAACGGAGGGGTGCGTACGGCAATGTTGGATGTTTCGTTTGCCTGTCACATGCCCGACTGCCTTGAAATGCCCTATCAGCCCTCCATCATGGGAGCCAAGCCCGCCGAGGGTGCCGCTTACGTTTATCGCATGGGAGGAAACAGCTGTCTTTCAGGTGACTACGTCGGCGATTGGGGGTTTGATGCACCCTTGCAGGCGGGTGACCGGATTGTGTTCGAGGACATGATCCATTATACTACGGTTAAGACTTTGATGTTCAACGGGGTTAGTCATCCATCCATCGGTGTCGTGCGTCTGGACGGCCGATTCGAGCTGTTGCGTTCCTATTCCTACGAAGATTATAAAAATCGCATGGATTGAAAAAAAATCCATAAAAAGTTTGCACAGTTCGGAAAATGGCACTATCTTTGCACCGCAATCGAGAGAGGTTGTAGTTGAATGCGAAAATAGCTCAGTTGGTAGAGCACAACCTTGCCAAGGTTGGGGTCGCGGGTTCGAGTCCCGTTTTTCGCTCCAATAGAGAGAGCGGTTCATTTACCAGTCCGCTCTTTTTTTTGCCCAAATGGCGAAATTGGTAGACGCGCTAGTTTCAGGGACTAGTGGTAGCAATATCGTGCAGGTTCGAGTCCTGTTTTGGGCACTCCCGTAGAGGAGGCACAGATGGTGAAATTGGTATACACGCTACTTTGAGGGGGTAGTGGCCGCAAGGCCGTGGGAGTTCGAGTCTCCTTCTGTGCACAAAAAAATCTAGTATGAAATTTTGTAGTTTTGCCAGTGGAAGCAGTGGCAATTGTTACTATATAGGTACTGACTCTACTGGTATTCTCATTGACGCCGGCATCAGCGTAAAATCAATCCGAAAGAATTTGAAGAACATAGGCGTGGATTTGTCGCAAATCCATGCGGTTTTCCTTACACACGATCATTTCGACCACATCGCCTCCGTAGGTACGCTGGGCGAGGTGTACCATATCCCGGTTTTCTCCACCGCCGAGGTGCTCGATGGCGTGAACCGCTGTTATAAAGTAACGGAGAAATTGTACCAGTGCCGGCGGGAAATGCCCAAGGGTTCGACCGAAAAAGTGGCCGGACTCAGGATTACGTCCTTTCCTGTCAGCCATGACTCCACCGACATTGTCGGCTATAGCATTACGGATGGTGTGACCACGGTGGTCATTGCGACCGATATGGGTTGTATCAACGACGAAGCGGTGCCTTTCCTGCTCAAAGCCGACCACCTTGTCCTGGAGGCGAATTACGATGAGGAGCGTCTCTTGGAAGGACCTTATCCATTGTATCTCAAAAAAAGGATCCTCTCCGACACCGGTCACCTGGCCAATCATGTGGCAGCCGAATTTCTGGCCGTACATGCCGGCGAAACCGTCTGGAAACATGTGTATTTCTGTCACATGAGCAAGGAAAACAATACCCCCGACCTTATTCTCAAGCAATTCGACGACAAAATGCGGGAGTATGGGGTTCCCGCCGGTTTCCGTCCGCCCTGTACTGTGCTGCCCCGTACGTCGGCCATCGCGCTTGTAGAGTGCTGACGCACGGCTTTGGACATTTTCCGTAAAGGAGTGTTTGCATATTATTTGCATAAAAATACGGATTGTTGGCAAAATTCTGCATTTTTAATGAATAAAGCGGGCAAAATGCTTGCATAATTGTTTCAATAACGTTAATTTTGCGCCCGTAAAAACAAGTAATGCTATGAACGACAAAATGAATGTGGAAAATCTTGAGGACGTTATCGTGCGCTTCTCTGGAGATTCCGGAGACGGAATGCAGCTTGCCGGAAATATCTTCTCGACCATTTCGGCAACGGTGGGCAACGATATCAGTACCTTCCCCGACTATCCGGCCGATATCCGGGCTCCGCAGGGATCGCTGACGGGTGTCTCCGGTTTTCAAGTGCATATCGGTGCCGACAAGGTGCTTACTCCCGGTGACAAGTGCAATGTGTTGGTGGCCATGAACCCCGCTGCGCTCAAGACGCAGTACAAGTTCTGTACGCCGCAGTCCATCATCATTATTGATACGGATTCATTCAAGGATACGGATCTGAAGAAGGCGATGTTCGCCACCGACAATCCTTTCGAGGAGATGGGGATCCATAACGAGGTGATCGCCGCTCCGATTTCATCCATGTGCAAGGAGTCGTTGAAAGACAGCGGTTTGGATTTCAAGGCTGCCGTGCGCTGCAAAAACATGTTTGCACTGGGTTTGGTATGCTGGCTGTTTGACCGCAACCTGTCCTATGCCGAACAGATGCTCCGCGAGAAGTTCGCCAAAAAGCCCGAAATCGCTGAAGCCAACATCAAGGTGCTGAACGACGGTTACAACTACGGCCACAATACGCACGCATCCGCTACGACCTACCGCATTGAGTCCACCGGCGCCAAGTCCAAGGGCAAGTACATGGACATCAATGGCAACAAAGCCACGTCATACGGTTTGATCGCTGCCGCCGAAAAGGCTGGCCTGACCCTTTATCTGGGTTCGTATCCCATCACGCCGGCTACCGACGTGCTGCACGAATTGGCCAAGCACAAATCGCTGGGTGTCATTACCGTGCAAGCCGAGGACGAAATCGCCGGTTGCGCATCGGCGGTCGGTGCCGCATTCGCGGGCGCACTGGCGGTCACTTCCACTTCCGGCCCCGGTATCTGCCTGAAGAGCGAGGCCATGAACCTGGCGGTGATTACGGAACTCCCGCTGGTGGTGCTGGATGTACAGCGTGGCGGCCCTTCCACGGGTCTTCCGACCAAATCGGAGCAGACGGACCTGCTGCAGGTGCTGTTCGGACGTAACGGTGAGAGCCCGATGCCGGTTATCGCCGCTTCGTCGCCGACCGATTGCTTCGATGCCGCTTATATGGCCGCTAAGTTGGCGTTGGAACACATGACGCCGGTTGTATTGCTGACCGACGCCTTTATCGCCAACGGTTCGGCTGCCTGGAAACTTCCCGATCTGAAACAATATCCCGCCATTCAACCGCCTTACGTCACCGACGATATGAAAGGCAACTGGACACCGTTCCAGCGCAATCCCGAAACGGGTGTCCGTTATTGGGCGAAACCGGGTCAGGAAGGCTTTATGCACCGGATCGGCGGTTTGGAGAAGAGCAACGAAACCGGTGCCATCTCCACTGAACCGGAAAACCACCACAAGATGACGGTGCTGCGTGCGGAGAAGGTGGCCAAGATGGTCAAGGCCATTCCCGACCAGACGGTCGAAGGGTGTGAGGACGCCGACTTGCTGGTGGTAGGTTTCGGCGGTACATACGGGCACTTGGCTTCGGCGGTATCGACGCTCAACAAGCAGGGTAAAAAGGTCGCGTTGGCCCATTTCAAATACTTGAATCCGCTCCCGGCCAATACCGAGGCCATCTTGAAGAAGTACAAGAAGATTGTGGTTGCGGAACAGAATATGGGTCAGTTCGCCGCTTATCTCCGTATGAAGGTAGAGGGTATCCACCTGCATCAATTCAACCAAGTTAAGGGCCAGCCTTTCGTAGTGGAGGAGTTGGTCGAGGCATTCACTAAAATTTTGGAGGCATAAACCATGAGTGAAACAGTATATACAGCTAAGGATTACAAAACCGGTCAACCCCGTTGGTGTCCGGGATGCGGTGACCATGCATTTCTGGCGTCTTTGCACAAGGCTATGGCCACGTTGGGTGTAGCGCCCCACAATATCGCCGTTATCTCCGGCATTGGTTGTTCGTCCCGTTTGCCCTATTACATGAATACGTACGGTATGCACACCATCCACGGACGTGCCGCCGCTATCGCTACGGGAGCCAAAGTGGCCAATCCGGATCTGACCATCTGGCAGATTTCCGGCGACGGAGACGGACTTGCTATTGGTGGCAACCATTTCATTCATGCGGTCCGTCGTAATATCGATCTGAACATGATTCTGCTCAACAACCGTATCTACGGCCTGACCAAGGGACAGTATTCACCCACGTCGTGTCGTGGCTTTGTCAGCAAATCGTCGCCTTACGGCACGGTCGAGGATCCTTTCCGTCCGGCGGAATTGTGCTTCGGAGCCCGTGGACGTTTCTTCGCTCGCTGCGCGGCCGTTGACGCCGTCGGTTCCGAGCAGGTGCTGGTAGCCGCCGCCCGTCACAAGGGAGCTTCGGTGGTGGAGGTGCTTCAGAACTGTATGATTTTCAATAACGGAACACACGAAGCGGTCGCTACGGCCGAATCGCGGGCCAAGAACGCCATTTACCTCGAGCACGGCAAACCTATGCTCTTCGGTGCCGACAAGGAGTTCGGTCTGATGCAGGAGGGATTTGGCCTGAAAGTGGTGAAGTTGGGCGAGAATGGTATTACCGAAAAGGATATTCTCGTACACGACGCCCATTGTCAGGACAATACGCTGCAGTTGAAGTTGGCCTTGATGGAAGGCCCTGATTTCCCCATCGCCTTGGGTGTCATCCGCGACGTGGAGGCTCCGACCTACAACGATGCGGTTCACGAACAAGTGGATCAGGTGAGCGCCGCCAAAAAGTACCACAACTTTGAGGAGTTGCTCATGACCAATGATATTTGGGAAGTGAAGTAAACGCTTCGTCCCGTCAGACATGACTCCCCGGCAACTGCGGTTGACCGGGGAGTTTTGTTTTAGGGCTGCTGTTGTTTCAGGGCTTTCTGCTGCTCGACGTATTCTTTGTGACGGCGTCTGCGGTCTTCCCGCAAAGCCTTTTTGGCTGCCTGTACGTCGGCTTTCTGCTGTTTTTCCTCCGCTTTTTTCTGCGCTTCCTCCGCTTTTTCCTCGTCGGTCTTTTT
>JAGDAS010000113.1 GCA_017959385.1 Paludibacteraceae bacterium | reverse complement strand
CTGCCCGTGGATGCCGTCCAGGACGTGGACCCCATGCTGCAGCGCAATTACGAAGGCCTGGATCAGGACATCTTCACCATTGACAAGCAACCCGACCCCATTGTCTATATTGAGGATTTGGAAAGCTACAACCAACAGGAAGGACTGGCCTTGAGCCCCGCCGAAATCGATTACCTGAACGGTATCGCCAAAAAGTTGGGCCGCAAGCTCACCGACAGCGAGGTGTTCGGATTCTCACAGGTAAACTCCGAGCACTGCCGCCACAAAATCTTCAACGGCACCTACATCATTGACGGCAAGGAAAAGGAGCTGTCCCTGTTCAAACTGATCAAAAAGACTTCCGAATACAACCCCAACCAGCTTGTTTCGGCCTACAAGGACAACGTGGCCTTCAATGCCGGGCCCAAGATCCAGCAGTTCGCCCCCAAGACCGGCGACAAACCCGATTATTTTGAAGTAACCGAAATTGATTCCGTTATTTCGCTCAAGGCGGAAACCCACAACTTCCCCACCACGGTGGAACCTTTCAACGGCGCCGCCACCGGTACCGGTGGCGAAATCCGCGACCGTCTGGGCGGTGGCAAGGCCAGTCTGCCCATTGCCGGAACCGCCGTCTATATGACCTCCTATCCGCGCAACGCCGCACAACCCTGGTCGGATGCCATTGCTGAACGCAACTGGCTGTACCAAACGCCGGAACAGATTCTGATCAAAGCTTCAAACGGTGCCTCCGACTTCGGCAACAAGTTCGGACAGCCGCTCATCTGCGGTTCGCTACTCACTTTCGAGCACGAGGAGAACGAAAAAATCTACGGCTTTGACAAAGTCATCATGCTGGCGGGCGGCGTAGGCTACAGCAGCAGGCGCGATGCTCTGAAAGGCGACCCTTCGGACGGCGAAAAAGTCGTGGTGATGGGTGGTGACAACTACCGCATCGGCATGGGCGGCGGTGCCGTATCGTCGGTGGATACCGGCCAATATGCCGGTGCCATCGAGCTGAACGCCGTACAACGCGCCAACCCCGAAATGCAGAAGCGTGTGGCCAATGTCATCCGCAGCCTGCAGGAAAGCGACAACAACCCCATCGTATCCATTCACGACCACGGTGCGGGCGGCCACCTCAACTGCCTGTCGGAACTGGTGGAGGGCATCGGTGGCAAAATTGACATGGATCAGCTGCCCATCGGCGACAAAACGCTTTCGGCCAAGGAGATCATCGGCAACGAGAGCCAGGAGCGCATGGGCTTCCTGCTCAAGCAGAACGACATCGAACGGGTAAAGCGCATTGCCGAGCGTGAACGCGCCCCCATGTATGTAGTGGGTGAAACCACCGGCGACATGAACTTCGTATTCGAGCGGAAGGATGGTGAAAAACCCATTGACCTGAAGCTGGAGTACATGATCGGCAAGCCGCCACGCACCATCATCAAAGACGAGACGGTCAAAGAAAAATACAGCAACCCGACCACTTCGGCCAAACAGCTGCAACAATACCTCGACCAGGTTCTCTCCATGGAATCGGTCGCCTGCAAGGACTGGCTCACCAACAAGGTGGACCGCTCGGTAACGGGCAAGATCGCCCGTCAGCAGTGCGCCGGCGAGTTGCAACTGCCGCTCAACGACTGCGGTGTCGTAGCCCTCGACTACACGGGCACATCGGGTATCGCCACTTCCATCGGCCATGCCCCCGTAGCCGCATTGGCCGATGCCGAGGCGGGTTCGGTGCTGGCCATCGCCGAAGCGCTGACCAACATTGTATGGGCACCGCTCAAAGAAGGTTTGGACAGCGTATCGCTCTCCGCCAACTGGATGTGGCCCTGCAAGAATCCCGGAGAGGACGCGCGTCTGTACAAAGCCGTGCAGGCCGCCAGTGATTTCGCCTGCTCGCTGGGCATCAATATCCCGACCGGCAAGGACTCTCTTTCCATGACCCAGAAATACGGTCAGAAGAAGGTACTCGCCCCCGGCACCGTTATCATTTCGGCCGGAGCCGAAGTGAAAGATGTCAAGCGGGTGGTATCGCCGGTATTGGTCAACAACCGCCACACAGCCCTGTACTACATCGACTTCTCGTTCGATGCCCTGCAGCTCGGCGGTTCGGTACTCTACCAAACGCTCAACAAGGTGGGCAGCCATGTACCGACGGTCACCAACGCCGAATACTTCGCCACCGCATTCAACACCGTTCAAGGCCTCATTGACAAACAACTTGTGCTGGCCGGACACGACATTTCGGCCGGCGGTATGGTCACCACCCTGCTGGAAATGTGCTTCGCCAACACCCGCGGCGGTCTGAAGATCAATTTCAGCGATCTGGCCGAAAAAGACATCGTCACGCTGCTCTTTGCCGAAAATCCGGGAGTAATCCTCCAAGTGAAGGACGAAAAGGAAGTGGAGAAATTGCTCAAGAACGCCGGTATCGGCTTCGCCAAAATCGGTTTCCCGATTGACGAACGCGAACTCGTGGTGGAGAACAAGGGGGCGGAATACCGCTTCGACATCGACGCCGCCCGTGATACCTGGTACCGGCCGTCCTACCTGCTCGACCGCCGTCAAAGCGGCGAAACCTGCGCCAAAGAGCGTTTTGAAAACTATAAGAAGCAACCGCTTACACTCAAAATCCGCAACAATTTCAGCGGAAGTTTGGAGCAATTCAAACTGAAGGTACCGCACGGCAAAAACGGCGTAAAAGCCGCTATTATCCGCGAGAAGGGTACTAATGGAGAACGTGAGATGGCCTATTCGCTCTACCTGGCCGGCTTCGATGTGAAGGATGTCCACATGACCGATCTGGCCTCGGGACGCGAAACGCTCGAAGACGTACAGATGATTGTGTTCTGCGGCGGATTCTCCAACTCGGACGTACTGGGCAGTGCCAAAGGCTGGGCCGGCGGCTTCCTGTACAACGAAAAAGCCAAGAAAGCGCTCGACCGCTTCTACCAGCGCAAAGACACGCTGAGCCTTGGTATCTGCAACGGATGCCAGCTGATGGTCGAACTCAATCTGGTCAATCCGGAACACGCACAGCGTGCTAAGATGCTGCACAACAATTCGCACAAATTCGAATCCAACTTTGTGGGAGTCACCATTCCGAAGAACCATTCCGTCATGTTCTCCTCGCTGGAGGGCAGCACACTGGGTATCTGGGTGGCACACGGCGAAGGCAAGTTCCATCTGCCCATGCCGCAGAAGGACTACCACATCATCGCCCAATACCTGCATGAAGGATATCCGGCCAACCCAAATGGTTCGGACTACAACGTGGCCGGCATCTGCTCGGCCGACGGACGCCACCTGGCCATGATGCCCCACTTGGAGCGGGCGGTCTTCCCGTGGCAATGGGCTTATTATCCGGAAGGACGCAACGATGCCATCACCCCGTGGGTGGAGGCGTTCGTCAATGCCCGCCAATGGTGCGAGACGCACAAGCAGGCTTGATCTAAAGGCAGGCTTCAGCGCTGTTCGTCAGACGGGTACGACCACTCGCAGTGGGTGCCCGTCTCGTCGGCATAGATGAGAAACACGCGCAATCCCTCGGCTTCGGCCAGGGAGCGGATGGCTGTGGTATCGGACAGCACCATGCAGGCGGTAGCGTAAGCATCGGCCACCAGGCACTCATCAGCAATCACCGTAGCACTGAGCACCCGACCTTGTGCGGGTTGTCCTGTGCGCGGGTCGATGGTATGGCCCACCCGGCCTTGTGCGGTTTCGTAGAACTGGCGGTAATTGCCCGAAGTGGCCACTCCGCAGTCGGTCAGGGAAAGCACCCGTTGGATTTCATGATTCTGTTGCAGGCTGTCGTCCACCGCCCGGTTGACTCCGATACGCCAGCGCTCTCCGGCGGCATTGTGTCCTGCCAACCGCAGTTCCCCGCCGATCTCAACCAGATAATTCCGCACACCGCAACGCTGCAACGCTTCGGCCACCCGGTCGCAGCCATAGCCCTTGGCTATGGCGCTGGCGTCGAGTTGCGTGCGGGCATCCGCTTTGACAACCCTTCCCCGCTCCAGTCCCACCTTGTCGTAACCGACAAACGCCCGGATGCTGTCAATCACCGACGCATCGCGCTGCCGCTGTGGATCGAATCCGAATCCCCAGGCATTGACCAGAGGTGCCACGGTCATATCGAATGCTCCGCCGGTGACCAGGGCAATGATCTGACCGGTTAGAAACACTTTCGTAAAAAGACTGTCCGCCTCCACCTCCTCATTCCGGTTGACCCGCGAAATGACAGAGGCCGTATCGAAAGTGGAAAGCGAAGCATTGACCTCGCCGAGGGCGTGTTCAATATTTTCCGTAAGGTCACGGGACGACTGGTACTGCACCCGGTAACTGGTACCGAAGACCAATCCGACGGTAGTCCGGTACTCTCCCGCACGCGAACAGGAGAACAAAAGGGGCAGAAGTGCTAAATAAAGATAAAGAGACGGTTTTTTCATGCCGCAAAGGTACGCCTTTTCCCTAAAAAAACGTACATTTGCGCAAAACAAGTCCAAAATCGGATGGAATACCTACTTTTATTGCTCGGACTCTTTCTGTTGCTGGCCGGTGGTGAATACCTGGTCAAGGGAGGCGTTGATTTGTCGCGGCGGGCGGGCGTGTCCCCGCTGGTAATCGGCATGACCGTCATTGCCATGGGAACCTCCTTCCCGGAACTGATGGTTTCCCTGAATGCCGCCATCGAAGGTCACCCCGAAATCGCCCTGGGAAACGCCATCGGTTCAAACATCGCCAACATCGGCCTGGTCTTGGCCGCCACTGCACTGATCCTGCCCCTGCCCGTCCAACGCCATGCGGCCTGGATTGACGCGCCCTGCATGCTGTTCTGCAGTTTTCTGCTTACCGCCCTGATGGCCGACAACCACCTGCAATGGTACGACGGTATGTACCTGCTGCTGATTTTCGGCCTGTTCATGTACTACTCGTTCAAACATAACCGGGCCGAATCGGATTCCCAAGCCGGAACGGAACAGAAACCGCCCATGCCCGTCTGGACCGCCCTGCTCGTGGTAGCCGCTTCGACGGCCGCACTGGGTTGGGGAGCCGACCTGCTGATTGAAAGCGCCTGCACGCTGGCCCAACAGTTCGGTGTGCCCGAGCGTGTCATTTCCATCTCGCTCGTGGCCGTAGGAACGAGCCTGCCCGAACTGGTCACCTCCCTGATTGCCGCCACCCGCCGCCAGACCGACATTGCCATTGGCAACGTAATCGGTTCCAATATTTTCAATATCCTGATTGTATTGGGCATCCCATCACTCATCCATCCCATCGACCAGTTCCGCTTTGACGACTTCCGCATGGATCTGGTCTGGATGATCGGATTCGCCCTGCTGCTGTGGCTGGCGATTCTGCCGCTTAAGCAACGCATTCTCCGATACCCGCGCACGGGCGAAGGCTATTCCAAACTCGGACGGGTGTCCGGCGGTCTGTTACTGACCGGCTACGTCGTCTATATGATTCTTTTATTCCAAGCCAAATGATGAGCAAACAAGACCAATTGGACCGCCGCTACATGCGCATGGCCTATATCTGGGCCGAGAATTCGTACTGCCGCCGCCGGCAGGTAGGCGCACTGGTGGTGAAAGACAAAATGATCATTTCCGACGGCTACAACGGCACCCCGCAGGGCTTTGAGAATGTGTGTGAGGACGAATCGGACAAAACCAAGCCCTATGTGCTGCATGCCGAAGCCAACGCCATCACCAAGCTGGCCCGCAGCAGCAACAACTGCGACGGCGCCACCATCTACATCACCACCTCCCCCTGTATCGAATGCGCCAAACTGATTATCCAATCGGGCATCAAACGCGTGGTGTTCGGCGAAAGCTACCACCTGCAAGACGGCATCGAGCTGCTGCGGCGCGCAGGCATCCAAGTAGATCAAATCCAAGTCCATCCCCATGAAGCATAAAGTATTACTCCCCATTCTGCTGGCCGTAACGGCGGTGCTGGGTATTCTGGCCGGATACACCCTGCAGTTGCTGTCGTCCAAGCCCTACTCCGGATCACAGCGGAGTGCCGAGCCCAATTATACCACCGGTACGAAAGGGTTTTCCAAACTCAACGAAGTGCTCTCGTATGTCAATTACTACTATGTGGACCCGGTGGACGAAAGCGGCATCACTGAGGCCATTCTGCCCAAGTTGCTCTCCCAGCTGGATCCGCATACCGTGTACATTCCCCAGGAGGATGTGGAGGTGACCAACAGCGAACTGGAAGGTTCGTTCAGCGGCATCGGTGTGCAGTTCAACATCCAGAACGACACCGTGATGATTGTGGATGTGATTGCCGGCGGACCTTCCGAAAAAGTCGGACTGCAACCCGGTGACCGCATCGTGGAAGTGGCCGACTCCAATTTCACCGGCAAGGGTATAAACAACAACAAGGTGCTCAAAACCCTGCGCGGCGAAAAAGGATCGCAGGTAAAAATCGGCATCAAGCGTCTGGGATCCAACGAATTGCTGCACTATACCATTACGCGGGGCGACATCCCTGTCAACAGTGTGGACATTGCCTATCCCATCACTCCAGAGGTCGGTTACATCAAGGTGAGCCGTTTCGGAGCCAACACCTACACCGAATTTCTGACCGCACTCAATGACCTGCAGCGCAAGGGTTGCCAGGGCTATATCATCGACCTGCGCACCAATTCGGGCGGTTACCTTTCGGCCGCTATCAACATGCTCAACGAATTTCTGCCCAAGAACCAGCTGATTGTCTATACCGAGGGGCGCAACTACAACCGCGACGAAGCCCGGGCCACCGGAGGCGGACGCTTTACGCATGTGCCGGTAGTGGTGCTGCTCAACGAATGGTCGGCCTCGGCCAGCGAAATCTTCGCCGGCGCCATCCAGGATCAGGACCGCGGATGGATTGTCGGCCGTCGATCCTACGGCAAAGGCCTGGTACAGCAGCAGATGCCCCTTTCGGACGGTTCCGAAATCCGCATCACCATTGCCCGCTACCACACCCCATCGGGCCGTTGCATCCAGAAATCATACGAACAGGGAGATCTGGACGATTACGAATCGGATATCGAGACCCGTTACGAGCGTGGCGAATTCTTCCATCAGGACAGCATTCAGCTCAACGACTCGCTGAAATACACCACGCGCACCGGCCGTACGGTTTATGGCGGCGGCGGCATCATGCCCGACTTCTTTGTACCGCAGGACACTACCGGAAGCAACGCCTGGTACCGGGCGGTCACCAACCGCAGTCTGGTTTACGATTACGCCTTCCAATACGCCGACCGCCACCGCAAAGCACTTGCAGCCACGGGCAGTTACCCCCGGATGGTAACGCAGTTGGACAGCACCACGCTGTTGGAGGATTTCCGTAACTACGCCTCCGACAAGGGATTCAAAGCCAGCGATGCGCAGTTTGAGGAGTGCCGCAGCCTGTTGCGCCAGAACCTGTACGCCTACCTGTTGCGCAACATTTTCGGTGACGAAGGCTTCTACCCCTTCCTCAACGAACACGACGCTACCATCGACAAAGCTCTGGAAGTCATCAAAACACCTATGCCATGAACGCCATCGAACTCATTCAGAAATACTACGTTCCGGGAACGGACGTTTACGACATCCTGACGGTACACAGCCTGCGGGTGGCCGAAAAAGCGCTGGCGCTGGCCCGGAAGCACCCCGAACTGGAGTTGGACCTGACTTTTGTTGAAGAAGCCGCCCTGCTGCACGACATCGGTATCCGTTACTGCCTGGCCCCCAGCATTGACTGCCACGGCGAACATCCCTACGTCTGCCACGGCTATCTGGGTGCGGACCTGCTCCGCCGGGAAGGCCTGCCCAAGCATGCCCTTGTGGCCGAACGCCATACGGGAACCGGTCTGAAACACGACTACATTGTGGAGAACGGCCTGCCCCTGCCGCTCGACCGCCTCTACGAACCCCAGTCCTTGGAGGAACAACTCATCTGCTACGCCGACAAATTCTTCTCCAAAACACATCCCGACCAGGAGAAACCGGTGGAAAAAGTCGAAGCATCGCTGGCCAAATGGGGCGATGCTTCGGTAGAGCAATTTCTGAAATGGAAAAATCTGTTTGACTAATCCCCCGTTGGATTCCGGGGGAATGCGCGGCTACATCTTGTCAGGCACGCCGATACCCAGCAACCCCATCGCGTTACGCACCACTTTCGCCACATTGCGCGAAAGCACCAGACGCATGTTGCGCAGTTGGGCATTCTCCTCTTTGAGGATGGAGAAATCGTGGTAGAACTGGTTGTAAGCCTTTACCAATTCGTAGGTATAATTGGCAATGAGCGACGGGCTGTACTCCTGTCCGGCCTGCCGGAGCACCGACGGGAAGGAGGCCAGCTGCTGGATCAGCGCCGTTTCCTTATCCGACAGCGGCGTGTCCTGCGCCAGCGGCTGCAGGGTGATTCCCTGCTCCTGCGCCTTCCGCAGCACGGACTGGATGCGCGCATGCGTATATTGGATGAACGAGCCCGTATTGCCGTTGAAATCAATCGACTCTTTGGGGTTGAAAAGCATGTTCTTGCGCGGATCGACCTTCAGGATGAAGTATTTGAGGCCGCCCAGTCCGATCATCGTGGTCACCTCCTGAATCTCCTCGGGGCTCAAACCGTCCAGTTTGCCCAACTCACGGGAAATGTCGGCAGCCGTGTGCACCATTTCGTCCATCAGATCGTCGGCATCCACCACCGTACCCTCGCGGCTCTTCATTTTGCCTTCAGGCAGTTCCACCATACCATAGGAGAAATGCACCAGCGACTTGCCCCACTCGAAGCCCAGTTTGTCAAGCAGCAGCGAGAGTACTTGGAAATGGTAATTCTGCTCATTGCCCACCACATAGATCATCTTGTCGATGGCATAATCGCTGAAACGCATGGTGGCCGTACCAATATCCTGGGTCATATAGACCGAAGTACCGTCGGCACGCAGCAGCAGCTTCTCGTCCAAACCGTCGGCCGTCAGGTTGGCCCAGACCGAGCCGTCCTCCCGACGGTAGAACAACCCCTTCTCCAATCCCTCGGCCACTTTCTGCTTGCCTACCAGGTAGGTCTGCGATTCGTAGTAGATCTTGTCAAAATCAACCCCAAGGCGCTTGTAGGTTTCATCAAAACCGGCATACACCCACTCGTTCATGGTTTGCCACAAGGCACGCACCTCCGGGTCGCCGGCCTCCCACTTGCGCAGCATTTCGCCGGCCTCCTGCATAAGCGGCGCCTGACGCTTGGCGTCGTCTTCCGACATGCCTTGGGCCATCAACTCGTTCACTTCCTGCTTGTAAGCCTTGTCAAAAGCCACATAGTAATCTCCCACCAGGTGGTCGCCCTTCTGCCCGGTCGAAGCCGGCGTAGCGCCGTGACCGAATTTTTTCCATGCCAGCATGGACTTGCAGATATGAATGCCGCGGTCGTTGACAATATTGGTCTTCACCACGCGGTTGCCGTTGGCTTTCAGAATTTCAGCCAAGCTGTAACCCAGCAGGTTGTTGCGGATATGTCCCAAATGGAGCGGCTTGTTGGTATTGGGCGACGAATACTCCACCATCACCAGCGGAGACTGCTCCGTAACCTCTACAAAGCCGTACTTGTCGGCGGCATCGATGGTGGAAAGCGTGTCCATCCAGGTGGAGGTGTTCAGTACCAGGTTCAGGAATCCGTTGATCACATTGTAACCGGCCACCGCCGCCACATGCTCCTGCAGCCACATACCGATTTCCTCCGCCGTCTGCTGCGGATTTTTGTGCGATGCCTTCAAAAAGGGAAACACCACCAATGTCAAATCACCCGTAAACTCCTTCTTGGTCTTCTGCAGGGTCACCTGCTTTTGCTCAAACCGAACTCCGTACAACGCTTGGACAGCCTCCAGGGCCGCCGCTGCAATCTGATTTTCCATAAGGGACTGAAATTTGCCGCAAAGGTAATAAAAAAAAGGGCATCCCGGAAGGATGCCCCTTGAATTTCGCCTAAGTAAACTTATTTTACCTGTTCAGACAATTCTGCACCGGCTTTGAACTTAACCACCTTCTTGGCGGCGATCGTCATCTTCTGCTTGGTAGCGGGATTGACACCCGTACGGGCACTGCGGGAAGATACGGAGAATGTACCGAATCCTACCAAGGCGATCTTGTCACCGCTCTTCAGGGCTTTGGCCACTGCAGCAACGAAACCGTCCAAGGCTTTCTTGGAATCCACTTTGCTCAAACCAGCGTTCTCAGCAATTGCACTAATCAATTCAGACTTGTTCATAAAATAAAATAATTAAAAGGTTAACGAATAGCGTGTCAAATGGCGTCCGGGCACCCCTGCGGATGCTTTGGACATCACAAATATAGGGCTTAGGAAGCGAACGACAAAACATTTTAACCAAAAAATAGCACACAGCACCCGTAAAAAGGCAAAAATGGAGTGGATTTGTAAAAAACAGGAGCGTTATAAACCAAAATTGCCTACCTTTGCAGGCAATGAGAAGCACTTGCACCTATGGAACTAAGACCTCAATCCGCACTCCCGCCCGTTGTTAAAAATCTGATTCTGATCAACGCCTTGGTTTGGCTGGCCTCCCTGGTACTTCCCCGCACAACCGGCATCGACCTGACCGATTGGCTGGGGCTGCACTACTGGGAAGCGGAACGCTTCAACCTGGGGCAGCTGATATCGTACATGTTCATGCACGACACCGGCAGTTTCAGCCATCTGTTGTTCAACATGTTCGCCCTTTGGATGTTCGGCAAGGACCTGGAATATGTCTGGGGGCCGCGCCGCTTCCTGTTCTACTACATGCTCACCGGCATCGGAGCCGGACTCTCGCAGGAATTGGTCTGGACGCTTTCGCTGCACGACCTGTCGCAGTACCAAACCGTTTATACCGGGGCGGAGTACCTGCCGGTAGCCGATTACCTCAACCTGCCGGTCACGGTGGGCGCCTCCGGTTCGGTATTCGGACTGATGGCCGCCTTTGCCTTCGTATTTCCGCAGGCCCGCATCTTCCTGCTGTTCCCGCCCATATCGCTCCGTGCCCCCTGGTTTGTCGCCATTTACGCGCTCATCGAACTCTACGGCGGCATCTCGACCAGCGGTGGCGACCACGTGGCCCATTTCGCACACTTAGGCGGACTGGTGTTTGGATTCCTACTCCTTTTCTATTGGAAAAAACACGGAAAACTCTATGGCGGTGAATTTGAATAATCCCCGGATCGACGACTCCATCCAACGCTGGTGGCAGGCCCTCCGCCGTTCGTACAAGGACGGCGACGCCCTGACACGCCTGGCCTATATCGACATGGCGGTCTTCGTAGCCGCCGCGCTGGCCAATGCGCTGCTTTCGATGGCCGGACTGCCGCAGACCTGGATCCGCTGGGTAGCGCTGCCCGCCAGCCTCACCATTTTCCTGACCCGTCCGTGGACCCTGCTCACCTACAGTTTCTTCCACGACGGACTGCTGCACATCCTGCTCAACATACTTGCTCTGCTGTGGACCAACCGGCTGCTGCGGAATTATTTTCCCGGGCGGCGCAACCTGACCCTCTTCCTGACGGGAACCCTGGCCGGTGCGCTGGCCTATTGGGCCGGCTACTACGCCTTTCCGAGCCTGAGCGAGGCCCGTGGCTCCGTACTGTTGGTAGGCGCTTCGGCCGGAATCATGGCCATGCTCGGCATGCTGCTGTGCTACGATCCCAAACGCCGGCTCCGCTTCCCTCTCTTCGGCGAAGTGCCGTTGAGCATGGTATGTCTGGTCCTGATCTTCCTCACCGTAGCGGGTGGCGATCCGGGAGGCACACTGGCCCATGCGGGCGGCCTGACGGCCGGAGTCCTGTGGGCCTTGCGCATCCGGTTGCACGGCAAAGCGGTGCCGGGCCATGGATGGTGGCAGGGAATCCGTATGCGAATGCAATACGAAATAAATAAGAATTACAACCGTTCGCAAGCATCACAAGCGTCCAAGAGCACAAGTAAAGAAAATCCGGATCCGGAAATGGAGGCTATTCTGGACAAATTGCGCAAATCGGGCTACGACGGCTTGAGCGAAGACGAAAAACGAAAACTGTTCCGCCCCTCATGAGACACTTTTCCCGCATACTCGTCCTGTTGGTCAATCTGACCGGTGCCGCAGTGCTGCTGACGGTATGGCTGGCCGGCATGCTGCCTGTCGGCCGTTTCACCTCGCTCTTCAGTTCCTGGAACATTGCCTTTCTCTTTCTGATGGCGCTCAACCTGTTGTTTGTCTTTTTCTGGATCGGACGCCGGCATTGGGGCTACCTGTTTGTCTCACTCACGGTCCTGTTGCTCAACATCCCCAATTTCTTCCGCACCGCCGCCTTCTCATTCGACAACGACAACGCCCGCCACGCCGACGGCTACACGGTACTCTCCTACAACGTACACTACCTCGACATGCTCAAGCATGGCCCGTCCGACAGCCTGATCCGGTTCCTGAACAACAGCGACGCCGACGTCATCTGTCTGCAGGAATTCTACTACGAAGCGGGCGGACGCGACCGGCGCTGGATTTTCCGCCAACTCAACCAATACCCCTACTACCGCACCGAATCGATTACCGAAGACACGCACAAGGGATTGGCCATTTACAGCAAGTTCCCCATTGTGCACCACGAATTCTACAACTACGGCAGCCGTTGGCAGGGAACCATGGTCTGCGACATCGCCTTCGCCCCGGGCGACACGCTGCGTGTGCTCAACAGCTACCTGCAGTCGAACCGGCTTACGGCCGGCGACAAGGCGGTCTATCAAGCGCACGACCGCAACGAACTGCAGAAAATCGCACGCCGCATACTGGACAAACTGGGCAAAGCCGCCATTCTGCGCAGTTTCCAAGCCGACTCGCTCGCACAGATCCGCGAGGCTTCGCCTTATCCAACCATCAACTGCGGCGACATGAACGACCTGCCCACCTCCTATTCCTACCGCAGAATCCGAAGCGGGGACAAGGATGCCTTTCTGCAGCACGGACGGGGATTGGGCACCACCTTCCACGAGTTCCCCTACCGTTTCCGGTTGGATTATTTCTTTACGGATCCCCGGATCACCACCACCGGATTTGAAATCCGACGGGTGGAATATTCCGACCATTACCCGATATTTTTACATTTTAAAAGATAAGAATCTATGAACGCAAGAGTCAGCATCATCATGGGAAGCACCAGTGATCTTCCCATCATGGAAAAAGCCGCAGCAGTTCTGAACGAATTCCAGATTCCGTTCGAGATGCACGCGCTCTCGGCCCACCGCACGCCGGCCGAGGTGGAGGCTTTCGCCAAAAACGCCGCCGGACGCGGCATCCAGGTCATCATCGCAGCGGCCGGTATGGCAGCCCACCTGGGTGGCGTCATCGCCTCCATGACCACCCTGCCTGTAATCGGAGTACCCATCAAGTCGTCGTTGGAGGGTTTGGACGCCCTGCTGGCCATCGTGCAGATGCCTCCCGGCATACCGGTTGCCACGGTCGGTATCAACGGCGCCATGAACGCCGGCATTCTGGCAGTGCAGATGCTCGCTTTGTCGGACACCCGCATAGCCAAACAACTGGCTGATTATAAAGAAAATCTGAAGAACAAGATTGTCAAAGCCAACCAAGAGCTGGCCGACGTCAAATACGATTTCAAAGTGAACTGATCTTCTGCAGCAGCAGGGCGTTGCAGTAACCTTCGCCCGAGCGCAGCCAGTCACGCCATACGCCGCCTTGTGTGAGCCCTGCCGCCAGCAGCATATCACGCGAGGCGGTGTTGTTTTCCACCACCACGCAATAGACTTGGTGCAGGTGC
The DNA here is from genome assembly GCA_017959385.1 of Paludibacteraceae bacterium. Taxonomy (GTDB): domain Bacteria; phylum Bacteroidota; class Bacteroidia; order Bacteroidales; family Paludibacteraceae; genus Enterocola. Next base: position 6,689 of record JAGDAS010000113.1, on the reverse strand, counting down.
AGGAAGTCCAACGCATATTCCAAGGTCAGCCGCACAGCAGCGGTAGCCATTCCCTGCCGGCGCCAGGCAGCGTCAATGAGCACGCCGAGTTCGATGCGCCGGTGGTGCGGGTCGAAATTGAACAAGTCGATCAGGCCGATGCTTTTGCCGGTGGCCTTGTGTACAATGACCAGTTTCAGCTGCCGCGTGGTGTACAGATCTTCGGCCGACTGCTCCAGATACTGCCGCAGCACATAACGCGAATAGGGCGCCAGGGTATTGCCCATGCGCCAGCAGTCGGCATCGTTCTCCCAACGCATCAGCACGTCCAGATCTTCGGGCTCCAAGGCCCGCAGGCGTATCGTATCGTCTTCTAACATGACACTTCCATTTGCAAATCAGGGTGTTGTATGATCAGACGCCGTCCCTGCCCGGCCTGTTTCACCTGTTCGATGAGTTCGGCATAGCGCATCTGCGAGGCATCGAACACCCAGGGAGCGCCGGCTTCCGGACGCTTGCGCCGCAGCATGCGGCTGCGCAAACGGTGCAGCGCTTTCAGACAGGGAATCAGCGTGGCGGCCAGCCAGCGGCCGTGGCGGTAGTGCTTGCGGTAATAGACCAGCATGGCATCGTAGAAATCGCGTATGTAACGCATCTGGTCCTGCCGTGTGCTCTCTCCTTTGTAATGGATGATCTCGACGGGCAGGTAGTAATTTTTCCTGCCGCTTTGGCGGATGCGTACCGACAGGTCGATGTCCTCGCCGAACATGAAAAAGTCCTCATCGAGCAGGCAGGTGTCGCCCAACTCCCTGCGGTTGAGCAACATAAAGGCGCCGGCCAGCACCGGGGTCTCACCGGTTTCATCCGCTCCGAGTTGCTGCCGGTAGTAGCCGCCCTTCTTTCCACCCGGGAGTCCGCACATTTTGAGCAACGCGTTCCAAAGGGTGGGCTCGTTGCGTTTGGATTCGGGCAGGAAACGTCCCCGGGCATCGATCATTTTCACACCCAGTGCGCCGAAGCGGTCGGCCTTATCGGCAAATGCCACCACGCGCGCCAACGCATTTTCCGGAAGGATGGTATCGGGATTGAGCAGCAGCACATAATCGGCACGACTTTGGCGGACCGCCTGGTTGTTGGCATAAGCAAACCCTTTGTTATCAGCTAGTTCTATATAATTCACCTCCGGAAAATACCGGGCTACGGCTTCGGGGCTGCCGTCGTCGGAATGGTTGTCCACCACCACTACTTCGTAGTCGAATCCGGGTTGGTTGCGCAGTAGGCTGTCGAGGCACTGCAACAACAGGTCACGGACTTTGTAGTTGACAATGACGACGGTGAGTTTCATCGGCCCAGCAGATTTTTCAGCCAACCGGTTTTTTTAACGGGCGGCATTACATAGTCATAGACGGGACGGGTTTCGCCGTTGACCAGGGCATAGATGACGCCCCAGTCGGGCAGACCGCCCAGATTGCGGTCGTCGATGTAGTAATCGGCCACCAGCTTGCGCCTGAGCGGATGTTCGGGGTCTTCGTCGGGGCATTCGGCGTTGACTGCCCAAAAGACGAGCCCGCGCTCACGGCACCAGGCTACGGCTTCGTCGAGCAGATCTCCGGTGCGCGAGGTCCACAATATGAGGAGGTTGCCTTCTTCCTGCAATCGCTTGAGTGTGGCAACGGCGAACGGCCGCTCCTTTCCGAGGGCCGGATAGGCGTGTTCTACGATGGTTCCGTCAAAATCGACTGCGATGGTTTTCATAGTTGATAGGGAATTCTGTTGAGGATGGACTTGCCCAGGGTCAGTTCGTCGGCATACTGCAGTTCGTCGCCTACGGAGATGCCGCGGGCGATGGTGGTCAGGCTGACACCGGTCTGAGCCAATTTTTTGGCAATGTAATAGGCAGTGGTATCGCCTTCCATGGTGGCGCTGAGTGCGAGTACGACTTCCTGCACGCCACCGGCTGCAACGCGCTCCACGAGCGACTCGATTTCCAGGTCGCCGGGATGGATGCCGTCCATGGGTGAGATAACGCCGCCGAGTACATGGTAAAGGCCTTTGTATTGGCCGGTCTGCTCGATGAGCATGACTTCTTTGATGGTTTCAACCACGCACACGCGCGATTGGTCCCGCCCCGGATCGCTGCATATCTGGCAGATGTCGCCGTCGGCAATATTGCGGCATACGCGGCAGTAATGGACTTCCTGCCGCAGCAGCAGCACAGACTGGGCGAAATCCTGTACTTCCCGCTCGTCCTGACGCAACAGGTGCAGGGCCAGGCGCAAGGCGGACTTACGCCCCACTCCGGGCAGCTTGGCCAGGTGGGTGACGGCGTTCTCTAACAGGTAGGAAGGATAGGACTGTTGGTTCATTGTTGACGCAAATATAGTAATTTTTTTGTTTTCTCGTGTGTCTTTTCTACCTTTGCGTGTACGAAACTCCGATTGTTATGCTCATCAAATCCGCTACTTTCGTCAAAAGCGCCCCGGATCTGCGCTCGTGCCCTACCGGCCCGCTGCCGGAATACGCGTTTATCGGCCGCTCGAATGTGGGCAAGTCATCGCTCATCAATATGCTGACCGCCAACAAGGGTTTGGCGATGACAAGTGCCAAACCGGGCAAGACGGTGCTCATCAATTTTTTCCTGATCAACGAGGCCTGGCACCTGGTGGATCTGCCGGGCTACGGCTATGCGCGTCTGGGCCAACAGCAGCGTGAGTTGCTCACCCGCCGCATCCGCAGCTACATTGACCAACGGGAGCAGCTGACGAATCTGTTTGTGCTGTTGGACTGCCGGCTGGAGCCGCAGAAAATCGACCTGGAGTTTATTGAATGGCTCGGGGAGATCGGCGTGCCGTTCAGTCTGGTGTTCACGAAGGCGGATAAGATTTCGAAGGGGGCGCTCAAGGAACATGTGGAGACCTACAAAAACCGGTTGCTGGAGCAATGGGAGTCGCTTCCGCCCATCTTCCTCACCTCATCCGAAACGGGCCAGGGCCGCGACGAAATCCTCAATTATATCGACCAAATCAACCGGAATCTGGGATAATATCTGGATAGGGACGCGCCATGGCACGTCCCCACATCGACCAAATCAACCAGAATCTGGGATAATATCCTATTCGGCACCAGGGTTGCGGGTGGAGAGTTTGACCTGGGCCGGGATAGCCATTACATAGAGTGTCAGATCCATTTCCGTTTCCGTAATACGCGTCACCTTCCCTTCGTTGCGGGTAATCCCCAACGAACCGAAAATCGGACAGTCAATCACAATATGGACCCCGTCAATCGACCAGGACCCCCGCGGATGACGGGCAGGCCCCTCGTCCGTGCAGAGCAGCAACGCCTCACACGAACCATCCTCAAACATCTCTACATACGACCCCCGGTCGCACGACTGGTAAAACGGATAATCCACGAAATACCAACGCTTCGCCACCGCCTCCCACGAAGGCTCGATCCCGCGTTTGCAACCGGCCCCGGCCAGCAGCAAAACCAGCGATGCCAACAGCAGGCTACGCCCAAAGTGACTCCGGATAGACCCCATCAGCAATCAAATTACGGATTTGCTCCTGTACAAACGGCTTGTCGTCGGCATACGTCACCCCGAACCACTTCGACGAAGTGGAAAGCACCTGCACCGAAGCCGTACCCGACTGGATCAGATGATCCACCATCGTCGGAATATAGAACTCCGCCTTCAGGCTGTCACCGTTCACCTTCAGAAACTCACGGAAAAACTCGTATGAATACTCAAAATAATCCGGCGTAAAGCCCCACATATTCATCGAAACCAGCACCGAAGCATCCACCACCGACTTCGATCCGTCGTCATTTGTATTCACAATCACCCCCTGCTCCTCCTTGAGGCGCGTATGCTCCACAATCGAGAGCAGCTTGCCGTCGGGCGAAGTCGTGCAGACCCCGCGCGACACCGTTCCCTGCTCCGACAGCGTGTTGCGTACCGGGAAACCCACCATGCAGTAGCGGTTGCGCGAACCGTCCATTTGCTGCAAAGCACGCCCCAGCACCGCAAATGCGTCACGACCGTAGAAATCGTCCCCGTTGATCACCGCAAACGGCTCCTTCACCACCCCGCGGCCCATCAGCACCGCATGATTCGTACCCCAGGGCTTCGTCCGCTCCGGATTCGGCTTGTGGCCGTCCGGCAGCGCATCCAGGTCCTGAAACACCACTTCAACCGGGATCCGGTCCGCGAACTTGGCAATCACCAGCCGGCGGAAATCCTCCTCAAAATCGTGGCGGATCACAAACACCACCTTGCCGAAACCACTGCGGATGGCATCGTAGATCGAATAATCGATAATCGTCTCACCGTGCGGGCCCAGCGCATCCATCTGCTTGAGACCGCCATAGCGGCTGCCCATGCCGGCAGCCATCACAAAGAGCGTAGGTTGCATATACATTATAATTAATCCATTTTCATAAAATGCAGCACCGCCCGGCCCACATACGGATCGGACGTGTCATTGACCGTACAGGGGCACTTGCCCGGACACAGCAGCAGGTCGTAGAGCACCCCGGCCGACTGTAGATTCATCAAATAGGGCCACAGTTGCGCCAGTTCAACAGAACGCTCCATATCGACCGCCTGCACCAGCAGCAGACGCGACTTCACATCGCGCACCTGCATGATCGGCGACTCCGTACGGTATCCTGCATTGGCTCCCTCCGTCTGCATCAAACGAGTCATCAGCAGGCGGTTGTAACTGCGCAGATCGGCCACCGGGCTCGTAGCGATGCAACCGACAAAAGGCGTATCCGGCATAGCCGCCGCCGTCAGTACCACCGCCGACTGCAGCCCGCTGCCCAACAGAAAGATCCGGTCGGAGGCTATCCCCTCCCGAGCGGCCAGCGACGAAGCCAGACGGGCGTAATCGGCCGCCTGCACCGAACAGAACCGCCGGTACACCGCCTTTTCAAAGGCCTCGCCACGCCCGGTAGCGCCCTGTACGGCAAACGAAGCGACCAGACACCCCCGCTCCGCCAGGTAGGCGTAAGCCGCAGGTTGGTCATGATCTCCCTCGCCGGCCACCAGCACGAGCGCCCGGGGCTGCCCTTGCGGACGAATCACCCAGCCCTCGAATCCTTCGAGTTCCAACGGCTGCCAACCGGCCACCGTCGGCTTACGCTGAGGCCCTTCAGAAATCCGTTTGCCTTTGGCGTCCGACACCTGGCCGTCCGCCAGGACATAGCGCCAGGTGGCTGAAAAACACAATTCTCCGGCAGAGCGGCGTTCAAGCAGCGCCGTGCGCCGGCCCGACTTGAGCTGCAGGCCGTAAACACCCCTGAGGCGGTTCTGCGGCTCCGTCGATTCGTAGAACAACGTACCCGTCGCCGCATCATAGCCCAACAGCGCGGTCACATCGAACTTGCCCGACGTAAGCTGCTTGACCGGACGGCCCAGCAGGTTGTATTGGTAAATATGAGTGAATCCGTCCTTTTGCGAAAGCACGAACTGCGCATCGAGCGCGGGCGTGGCCATCCACTGGGAGAATACAACCGGCGAAGCATACTGCTGTTCCGTCTGGCTGTAGATGGTTTTGGCGATCAGCGTCGAGGCGTCAACCAAGGCCACCTGCACCTGGTTCTGCGCCGCATTGAGGCCCGCCGCCGCCCACTTGAGCGGATCGGCCGTGGGGAACAACCCCGTTACATAAGCCATGTCGGCGGGCAATGCCACCGGCTTGTTCCATTTGTACGGAACGCTGTACTGATAAACCTCCTGCCCTTTGGTGTAAACCAAGTGGCGGCTGTCGGCCGTCCAGGCCATCAGGCAGTCGGTGCCGAAGGCCTCCGTCTCCTGCGCACCGCGCACAGCGTTGCAGACACCGCGCTTCTCCCCGTCGTCGGTGACGGCGAACTCCGTTTCGTACTCCAACCGGGCAATCCACACATCCGTACCGCGCACAAAAGCCACCATGCGGCCGTCGGGCGAGAACCTGGGGTGGCGCACTTCCCCGTTTTCCGAAAGGAGCGAACAGCGGCCCGACTCAATCCGATAGAGAAACACCTGGCCGGCATCGTCGTAGAGCAGCACGCGGCGCTCGTCCGGGCTGAAGGTGAAACCGGTCAGCGTATCGGGCGCCGTACCGCGCATTTCGGCAAGCGCGAACAACGGCTCCGCCTGATCGGGCGATTTGAAGGCGGCACTCAGCAGTGACTTTCCATCGGTATAGACAAAATGCTCTCCGTCCGAGAGCGAAGCGTATCCGGCGGCACCGGCAGCCCACGGGCTGCACACCAGCACCCAACCTAACAAATGACGTAATATCCGCATAATTTCAAAAATAAACCGTACAAAGATAAACAATTTACCGCATACTGACACTATCTGTCAGCCCCGGCTTGCATCCTGCATGTCAGTTATTGACACTTTGTCAGTAAAAACGGGATTTGGCACGTCATTTGAAGCAAAGGGATGAAGCATTGGCTTCGGAAAAACAGATTAAACAACAATTAAATACATACAACTATGGGAAAGATTATCGGAATTGACTTGGGTACCACCAATTCGTGCGTATCCGTTATGGAAGGCAACGAGCCTACCGTTATTGCCAACAGCGAGGGCAAGCGCACCACGCCTTCGATTGTCGCCTTCGTGGACGGCGGCGAGCGCAAGGTGGGCGACCCCGCCAAGCGCCAGGCCATCACCAATCCCCACAACACCGTTTACTCGATTAAACGTTTTATGG
>JAGDAS010000112.1 GCA_017959385.1 Paludibacteraceae bacterium | reverse complement strand
TCATGATGATGATGGTGTTCCGGAAATCCACTTTGCGACCCAGGCTGTCGGTCAGGCAGCCCTCGTCCAATACTTGCAGCAACAGGTTGTACACGTCAGGGTGTGCCTTCTCAATTTCATCGAAAAGAACAATGGAATAGGGTTTCCAGCGTACTTTTTCGGTCAGTTGGCCGCCTTCGTTGTAACCCACATAACCCGGAGGGGCGCCGATCAGGCGCGACACACTGAATTTCTCCATATATTCGCTCATGTCGATGCGGATAATGGCGTCGCGGCTGTCGAACATGTCCTCGGCGAGCATTTTGGTCAGATAGGTTTTGCCTACGCCGGTGGGGCCCAGGAACAGGAAGGAGCCGATGGGTTTGCCGGGGTCCTTCAGGCCGATGCGGTTGCGCATGATGGCCTTGCAGACCGTGTCGATGGCATGGTCCTGACCGATCACTTTGGCACGCAGGCGCTGCGCCATGCCCACGAGTTTCTCTTTTTCGCCTGTGGCGATGCGTTGGGCGGGGATGCCGGAGGTCAGCGCAATGAGCTCGGCGATTTTTTCGGTGTCAATGAGGGTGGGTACCGATTCGTGCTCGTCTTTCCAGCGTTGGTTGGCTTCCTTAAGTTCCTGCTGTTTGTGTTTGATCTCGTTGCGGTACTGGCTGGCCGTTTTGTAGTCGCTTTGCGCCACCGCTTCCGTTTTCAGCGCGTCCAAACGCTTGATTTCGGTTTCGATGTCGCTCACATATCCGGGTACCTCCACGTTGGCGACGTGTGTGCGTGCGCCGGCCTCGTCCATGGCGTCAATCGCCTTGTCGGGAAACTGCCGGTCGTGTACATAGCGGTCGGTGAGCCGGACGCAGGCCTCCAGGGCTGCGTCGGTATAGATGACGTGGTGGTGTTCCTCGTAATATTTGCGGAGATTTTTCAAAATCTCCAGCGTTTCCTCCCGGCTGGTCGGATTGACCAGCACCTTTTGGAAACGACGTTCCAGCGCCGCATCCTTTTCGACCGACTGGCGGTATTCGTCAATGGTCGATGCACCGATGCATTGAATGCGGCCGCGCGACAGGGCGGGCTTCATGATGTTGGCGGCATCGAGTGAACCGGTGGCGCCTCCGGCACCGATAACGGTGTGTATCTCATCGATAAACAGGATGACATCGCGGTTGTCCTCCAATTCACGGAGTACTTTCTGCAGCCGTTCCTCGAACTGGCCGCGGTATTTGGTGCCGGCCACCAAGGCGGCCATGTTGAGCGAAACAATGCGTTTTTCCAACATGTCGTAGGGGACTTCGTGGCGTACGATCCGTTGGGCAAGCCCTTCCACAATGGCCGATTTGCCGACACCGGCTTCACCGATGAGCACGGGAGTGTTCTTTTTGCGCCGTCCCAAAATCTGCAGCACCTGTTCCACCTCGCGGTAGCGGCCTACCATGGGATCGAGGTTGCCTTGACGGGCCTGGTCGGTCAGATCCACGCCGAAACTGTCCAGGGCCGGGGTTTTGCTGTCCGACGGTTTGGCGTTGGAGGGGGCGGCGCCGTCCATGGAGAAGGCGTCTTCGTCCAGGTCGTCGCTTTCCGCTCCCTCGTTCTGGCCCAGCAGTGAGCCGTTGTCCTTGTTGTCCACCATGTTGCGCACCTTGTCGTAGGTGACGCCGAAGGTGTTCAGCAGTTCGCTGGCCAGGTTGGATTTATCCTTGAGGATGGCGAGCAGCATGTGGTCGGAGTCGGCGGCTGCGCTGTGGAAGATGCGGGCCTCCAGTTGGGTGAATTTCAGAATGCGTTCGGTGGAGCTGAGCATGGGCAGATTGTCCGAAAGAAAGCTTTCGGATGTGCGCAGACTGCTCTCCAGGCTGCGTTTGATCTGCACCAGGTCAAGCCCGAGCGAGGTGAGCAGGTTGAATCCGCTTCCCTCGCCGGCGCGCAGGATACCGAGGAACAGGTGTTCGGGGCCGATATACTGGTTTCCCAACCGTTGGGCTTCCTCCCGGCTGAGGGTCAGGATTTCGTTGACATTGTCGGAAAAAGGTAGTTCGATCTCCATATCTGTGTGTCTTTTCTGCAAATATAGTTTATTTTCTCTTTATGGCACGGCATGAGCCGCCCTTACTTATGAACTGCAAAAAGAGTGCCAATTCAAAAGCCGTTTTTGTTAATAACATTTTGGCAGATTCTGTTGGCGGATTCGGCAAAAAACACTAATTTAGTGCGTCTTTTGGAGACAAAACGGAATTTACATTAAATGTTTATATAAATGACTGAAGAAGAGAGAATTATCAAAGTGGATATCGAAGAGGAAATGCGCACGGCGTATATCGATTATTCGATGTCTGTCATTGTGTCGCGTGCCTTGCCTGACGTGCGTGACGGCATGAAGCCGGTGCATCGACGCGTGCTCTTCGGCATGAACGAGCTGGGCAATACCTCCGACAAGCCGACCAAGAAGTGTGCCAGAATTGTCGGTGAGGTGATGGGTAAGTTCCGCCCGCACGGTGACTCTTCCATTTACGGTACGTTGGTCCGTCTGGGACAGGATTGGATGATGCGTTATCCGTTGGTGGAGGGTCAGGGTAACTTCGGCTCCGTTGACGGTGACAGTCCGGCTGCCATGCGTTATACCGAGGCCCGTCTGCAGAAATTGGCGGAGGAGATGCTGAAGGATATCGACAAAGAGACCGTGGACATGGTCAGAAACTTTGACGAAACACTCGACGAACCTACGGTACTCCCGTCCCGTCTGCCCAACCTGATTGTCAACGGATCCTCCGGTATTGCCGTCGGTATGGCCACCAACATGGCCCCCCACAACCTGGGCAATACGGTGGATGCGATTGTCGCCTATATTGACAACAACGACATTGACGACGACAGCCTGATCGCCGCCATCAAGGCCCCGGATTTTCCGACAGGAGGTATTATCTGCGGTTATTCCGGCGTGCGTGACGCCTATCTGACCGGCCGCGGCCGCGTAGTGATCCGTGGTCGTGCCGAAATCGAGAACATCCATGACCGTGACCATATTATCATTACGGAAATTCCGTACATGGTCAACAAGGCCGAGTTGGTGAAGTACATCTCCGACTGCGTCAACGATAAGCGCATTGACGGCATTGCCGACATCATGGACCATAGCAACCACGAGGGTATGCGTATCGACATTCTGGTCAAGCGTGACGCCAACGCCAATGTCGTGCTCAATAAATTGTATAAGGAGACAGCGCTGCAGTCTTCCTTCAGCATCAACAACATCGCACTGGTCAAGGGGCGTCCCCGTCTGCTGACATTGCGCGAGTTGATCTCCTGCTTCGTGGAACACCGTCACGAGGTGGTGGTGCGCCGCACGCAGTTCGACCTCAAGAAGGCCGAGGAGAAAGCGCACATCCTGGAAGGCAAGATCATCGCCTGCGACAACATCGACGAAGTGGTGGCCATCATCAAGTCGTCGCGTACGCAGCAGGACGCCAAGGAGGGCTTGATGAAGCGCTTCAACCTGAGTGAGATCCAGGCTACGGCCATTGTCGATATGCGTCTGGGTGCTCTTACGGGACTGCAGATCGAGAAGCTCAAGGAGGAATACAACGAGGTGATGGCCTTTATTGCCCGTTGCAAGGAAATCCTGGGCAGCGTGGAGGAACGCATGAAGATTATCAAGCAGGAGCTGATCGAAATCAAGGAGAAGTATGGCGACGAGCGTCGGACGGAGGTGGTTCCGACAGCCGACGAGTTCAGTGCCGAGGATTTCTATGCCGACGATGAGATGATCATCACGATCTCCCACCTGGGTTATATCAAGCGTACCCCGCTTACCGAATACCGTGCGCAGACACGCGGTGGCATGGGTTCGAAGGGTAGCGCCAGCCGTGACGATGACTTTATTGAGTACATCTATCCGGCCTCCATGCACAACTATATGCTGTTCTTTACCCAGAAGGGCCGCTGCTATTGGTCCAAGGTGTACGAACTGCCCGAAGGCGCCAAGAACAACAAGGGACGGGCCATTCAGAACATGCTCAACATTGACCCGGACGACAAGGTGACGGCGTTTATCAAGATCAAGCAGCTGCAGGATGCGGAATTCAATATGTCGCACTACCTGCTGTTCTGCACCGAGCAGGGTGTTATCAAGAAGACCTTGCTGGCCGCATATTCGCGTCCGCGTCAGAACGGTGTCAACGCTATCAATATCCGCGAAGACGACAAGGTGATCCAGGTGCGTCTGACCGACGGCACGAACGAGGTCATCATCGCCGACAGGGAGGGACGGGCCATCCGCTTCAACGAATCCAAAGTGCGTGAGATGGGACGTCAGTCAACCGGTGTACGCGGCATGACGCTCGCAGGCCCCGACGACAAGGTGGTCGGCATGATCGTTGTACCGCAGGACGATCCGACGGAAGGTGGTATTCTGGTCGTTTCCGAGAATGGTTACGGCAAGCGTTCCAACCTGGAGGAGTACCGGGTTACCAACCGTGGCGGCAAGGGAGTACGTACGTTGAACATCACGGACAAGACCGGCAAACTGGTGGCAATCAAGAATGTCAATGACGACAACGACCTGATGATCATCAACAAATCCGGTATTGTAATCCGTTTCGAAGTGTCGTCGTTGCGTACCATGGGACGCGCCACGCAGGGTGTAAAGCTCATCAACTTGTCCAAGCGCGGCGATTCCATCGCTTCGGTATGCAAAGTACAGCATGAGGAGGCGGAAGCGATCACCGACACACCCGAGGTGGAGCAGGCCAAAGAGGAGTTCTTAAACATTGAAGGTGTTTCGGAGTCCAATGAAGACAATCAAACTAACGAACAATAAGCTATGAAAAGAGTATTCATCACGGTGGTTGCCATTGCTGCGGCCATGACGGCTTTCGGACAGAAGTCCAATGTCACCAAGGCTGGCAATACCCTCTACGAGGAACCGGTCAATTTTGCGAAAGCGAACCAGTTGATCAACGAGGCCAAGGTTAATCCTGAAACAGCGGAAGCGGCGCACACCTGGTATGTGGCCGGCCGCATCGGTTATGTGCAGGTCAACAAGGAATGGCAGAAGATTCTGTTCCAACAGAGTCCTGATCTGAATGTATTGTACACCGGACTTGCCCAGGTATTCGACAACTACGAGCAGGCTCAGAAACTGGACGGCAAGGAGTTGGACAAGAAGGGTAATCCTAAATACACGGAGCGTAAGAACATCAAATCCGATTATAAGGAGATGTTCGAAAAGTTCGGTATGGTAGGCGTTTCGCTTTACAACGAGAAGGAGTATGCGAAATCGTACGAAATGCTGCGCGATTACCTGGCCATTGCCGACAATCCGATGTTTACCGGCAAGGAAGCGCTGAAGGTTGATTCGACTTACAACGAATATCAGTACTATGCGCTGTATGCCGCCTCCAACGGTGAACTGCATGCCGAGACCATCGCTTTGGCACAGGCGGTGGCCGCCAATGAAGGCAGTCCGTTCCAGGTGAACGGTTTCGAGCTGTGGGCTGCCGAAATGCTGGCACAGGGCGATACGGCCGCTTATGTGGCCAAGTTGAAGGAGGCTGTGGCCAAATTCCCCACCAATCAGTATGTGGCGGGAACCTTGGTCAATTATTATGTAAGCATCAACCAGTTTGAACAGGCCATTGTTTATCTCGACAATCTGATTGCCGACAATCCGGACAATGCCGAGTATCCGCGCGTCAAGGCTTCGTTGTTTATCCAGACCGGTGATTACGGAACGGCCAAGAAGTTGCTGAGCGAATGTATCGCCAAGGATCCGAATGATGCGTCCAACCATTTCTACATGGGATACGCATTGGCCGAGGAGGGGGAGAAACTGCAACTCAAAGCCGAAGATCTGCCGTATGCCGACAAGAAAGGCTATAACGATTTGATGGGTCAGAGCAAGGCCAAATTCGAAGAAGCGATCGGTTATTTCGAGAAAGCGCATGCCACCATGCCGGCCGATTCGCCCTTGCGCATGGATATGCTGCAGAACCTGCGTGCCTCGTACGCCCGCGCCGGACGAGCTGCCGACGCCCAGCGTATCAAGGAGGAGATGGGTCAGTAAGTCAGCATTCCTTCTACAAAAAAAGGTCAACCTGAACGGTTGGCCTTTTTTTATGGTCGGGATCCGTCTTTGTTCACGTGTTTGTTGCAGATTCCTACGAAGGGACAATATGTGCAATTGTCATCTTTTTCGGCCGGCATCAGCGCGATTTGCGGATCCAACAGATTCTCTATCAGTGCGGTAATACGTTCCTCCATGGCTTGATAAAGCTCATCCCGGTTGTTGATGTTCTTGATGTCGGCGCGGGTGTTGCAGTCAGGCTTTACCAGTTCGGGAATGTAATACAGGTGTGTTTCCACGGCTTGCCGGTCGCTTTGCGGAAAGGCCTGGTGATACAGCCAACGGTAAAAGGCCGTCTGGGAAGGGTTTTTGTATTTGTATAGAGTGAACAATTGTTCGCCGTTGCATTCTTTCTCGCCTTTACCGGTCTTGTAATCAATAATTTGAATGGTATTGTCCTTTTCGTCAATACGGTCCATATAGCCTTTGAACCGGAGTTTGACGGCTTCATGCCGGTCGTTGGCAGGTAGTTCCCATTCGGCTTTAACGCATTTCTCTCCCTCCAGGTAGCGGAAGGGAGCACGTTGCGCGTCGTACTGGAGAATATGCTGCACAGATTCCTCCAGCAGATTCAGGTAGATGGTGGTGACACCGCGCAGGGGGATGTCGTTGTTGTGGTACACCTCCTGCTGGTAGTTTTTTATCAACAGTTGTTGTATCTGCGCTTTGTCCTTACGGACGGATTCAATATCCTCTTTCTGCAGGATGCGTCCTGCCATCCTGTCATACAGTTGTTTCATGGTGGCGTGCAGCACGTTACCCATTTGGTTGCTCTGCAGAGTTTCGTGCATTTCTTCGGGCTCCCGCAGCCCGACAACATGATGGAGGTAGAATTTGAGACTGCAGGTTCCGCAATCGTATAAGGAACTGGCACTCAGTTCATGCTGGTCCAGGTAATCCCGGATGGCCCGTTGTACTTCGGCGGTTTTTTCTATGCGCAGGCCGGGCATTTCCTGCGGGGCGGTGTTGTAGGTGAGGGTGTGCCGCTTCAGGGTTACTTTGTCCGGATACAGGTATTGCAGTTGTTTGAGGAAACGGCTTTCTTCGCCTGATTGCTGCTGTTCGGAGTCGGTCCGGTTGTCGAATAGGATGCTGACATGGCCGGCCCGGGCGATCAGGCGGTAGAAGTGATAGGCGAAGATGGCGTCCTGGTGCTCGGTAGTGGGAAGTCCGAAGGGTTTGCGGAGCTGGTAGGGAATAAACGAAACTCCCAGTTCCGCCTTCGGAAAGATACCTTCGTTGAGGGAGGTGATGATGATGTGTTCGAAATCCAGACAGCGGGTTTCCAGCATACCCATTACCTGTAATCCACCCAGCGGGTCGCCCTCGAAGGGGACGGTGGCTTTTCCCAGCAATTGACGGATGAGCCGGCTCAGTGTTTCGTAACCCACTTCAATTTGGTAGGCCTGCAATAAATCAGACAGGCGGGAGAATCCGGCATGGGTCTGGAAGATGAATTCCCGGTCCATATCCGACAGTACGCCCTCCGGGGCTTCCTCCAGTCGGGACAGCAGTTCCTGTATCCATCCGGTTGTCTGATCCTGAGCCTGCGGGCGGAACAGCATCTGTAACTGTTCCGAACCGTCGAAGTGTTCCGGGGGAATACGCAGCAGGTTTCCGCTTACGATTTTTTGTACCCGGTCGGATGATGTTGGTTCCCAAGCTTGTATAATAGGATGTTGGAGTAATTCCAATACATCCTGATAGTAGAATCCGTCCTCGTTCCGGTTCTGCTGCAGGCTGACGCAGGCGCTCAACAGAAAGCGGACGGGGGTGCTCTTGAGCGGATAGCCCATGGTCACGTTCAGGTGTTTGATTTCTTCGGGCAGAGCGCTCAGAACGGGCAGCAGCAGTTCTTCGTCGGCCAGCACCACGGCGGTATGGTCGATGTCTTTGTCATGTTCCGCCCATTGGTCGGCATCTTTGTGCAGCAGTTGGTACACCCACTGGGCCTGACCGACCGACGATGGTATGCTGTAGCTGTCAATGGACAAGGGGGCGGTAGGGCTCAGCTGTTTCTGTAAATGGTCGGGCAGCGGGTTGCGGGTGGGGAATTCCTGTAGGTTGCGCCGGGCATAGGTGCCGGCCCGTCCCTGTGCGTCCTGCATGAACGGAGCGTCGTAATCCCAGTAGAAATCGGCTATCCCACGTTCCTGTAACCGTTTGAACAACAGGCGTTGGGCTTGATCGATGGCATTGAATCCGATAAAGATGACCCCTTTTTCGTCCAATGTCAGGTCGGAATTTTCCACCACATCGCGGTGTTGCATTCCTTCGTAGCAGAGTCCGGCCTCACGCAGATCCTTCCGGAAATTTTCGTAGAGCCGGGCCATTTGCCGCCAGGTTTGGAAAAAATTCGCCTGGGTGGGTTTGTCGATACCTCTGCCACCCATTTCCCAGAAACGGGAAACGGCCTTCCATTGTTCTTCGGTCAGCGTGTCATTGGCGGTCAGATCGGCCAATTCCTGCTGATTGGCATAAATGCTTCGGGCATCCACCAGGTAATGGTCGATGTCGTTGAAATCGCCGAGTATGATTTCTCCGAAATACAGGAAGGTGTCGAATGTCTCTTTCGGAAAAAGCATCTGATGGCAGCGGTACAGGCGCATGAGCAGGCCGGTACGGTCTTCAATCGGGGTGGAGGAAAAGTGGCTGAAGAGTTCGTTGCAGGTGCATACAACGGGTTCAAACAGCGGTTTTCGCGCAGGAAGCTGACTGCGCAGGTATTCGCTGAAGAACAGACCGGCGCGCCGGTTGGGGAATACAAACCGGTAATGGGCGATGTCGCTGCCCAATTGCTGATACAGATGCTGCGCAATGGCTTCCAGGTATTTCATGCGGTAGTTCGGAATATGGACAAAGATAGCAAAATTTTTTTATCTTTGCGTCATGATTTCAGTAGAAGGTTTAACGGTTGAATTCAGTGCCAGGGCATTGTTTGACAATATTTCGTATGTGATCAACAAACGCGACAGGATTGCCTTGGTGGGTAAGAACGGCGCGGGTAAAAGCACCATGCTGAAAATTATCGCCGGGCTGCAGCAACCTACGCGCGGCCGTGTTTCCATGCCCAAGGAGATTACGGTCGGCTATTTGCCGCAGCACATGATTCATAACGACGATACGACGGTGATTGAGGAGACGGAGAAGGCTTTCGCCCGCATTGCCACGCTGCAGCAGCGTATTGATCAGCTCAACCAGGCCTTGTGCGAACGGACGGACTATGAATCGGACAGCTACCGGCAGCTGATTGACGATGTGGCGGTTCTGAATGAACAGGTGGGGATGATGGGGGGAGGCAGCTTCCGGGCGGAATCGGAGCGTACGCTGACGGGTTTGGGGTTCAGCCGCAGTGATTTTGACCGGCCGACCCGTGAATTCAGCGGTGGCTGGCGTATGCGGATTGAATTGGCGAAAATCCTCCTACAGCGGCCGGATGTGCTGCTGCTTGACGAACCGACCAACCATTTGGACATTGAGTCGATCCAGTGGTTGGAGAATTTTCTGGCTTCCAGCGCCTGTGCGGTGGTGCTCGTTTCGCACGACCGGGCTTTTCTCGATAAGGTGACAACGCGCACGATTGAGATCAGTCTGGGCAAAATCTATGATTACAAGGCTTCCTACAGCCGTTATGTCGAGCTGCGCAAGGAGCGCCGCGAGCAACAGCTGCGGGCCTATGCCAACCAACAGAAGGAAATCCAGGATACGGAGGCGTTTATCGAACGTTTCCGCTACAAGGCTACCAAGTCGGTCCAGGTGCAGTCGCGTATCAAGCATTTGGAGAAACTGGAGCGCATTGAGGTGGACGAGGAGGACAACAGTACGCTGCGTCTGAAGTTTCCGCCGGCTCCCCATTGCGGCAGCTATCCGGTGATTATGGAGGATGTGGCCAAGCGGTATGGTGACCATACGGTGTTTGACCATGTGGATCTTCGCATCAACCGGGGCGAAAAGGTGGCTTTTGTCGGCAAGAACGGCGAGGGTAAGACGACGCTGGTCAAATGTATTATGGGCGAGATCCCTTTTGAGGGGAAATTGCAGCTCGGTCATTTGGTGAAAATCGGTTATTTTGCTCAAAATCAGGCTTCTCTGCTGGATGAAAACTGTACGGTTTTTGAAACCATCGACCGGGTGGCGGTAGGGGACATCCGGACGAAGATCCGTGACATTCTCGGTGCGTTCATGTTCGGCGGCGAGGCTTCGGACAAGAAGGTGAAGGTGCTTTCGGGCGGTGAGCGCAGCCGTTTGGCGATGATCCGTCTGTTGTTGGAACCGGTCAATCTGTTGATTTTGGACGAACCGACCAACCTCTTGGATATGCGTTCGAAGGATGTGCTCAAGCAGGCGATCCGTGATTTTGACGGTACGGCGATTGTGGTTTCGCACGACCGTGAGTTTCTGGACGGATTGGTGACGAAGGTGTATGAATTCGGCGGTGGGCGTGTCCGTGAGCATCTGGGTGGGATTTATGATTTTCTGGCATCGAAGAAGCTGTCGTCGCTGCAGGAGTTGGAACGTCGCAAACAGCCTTCATCCAAGGCGTCGGACGCATCGCCGTCGAAGATGCAGCAACCGGCTGCCTCCCCCGAACCGGAACTGACGTACGAACAACGCAAGGAGAAGGCCCGTCTGCAGAAGAAAGCGGAGCGCCTGGTGGAGCTTTGTGAGGTGAATATTGCGGAGACGGAGGCGGAGATCAAGGTCCTGGAGGATCAAATGGCGGCGGGGGTGTCGGATACGCAGACGTTTGAGCGGTACGCCGCTTTGAAATCGAAATTGGAGCAGCTGATGAAGGATTGGGAAGATGCTTTGTCGGCTACGATGTAATATTTTTTTATGAAAATGAATTTAGCTGACCGGCGCAGTATTCGCCGTTATACGGACCAACCCGTTCCGCAGGAGCGTCTGGAGGAGCTGCTTTCGCTGGCTTTCCGGGCTTCGAATACGGGCAATATGCAGACGTACAGTGTGATTGTGACGCGCGATAAGGAGCGTAAGCGGGCGCTGGCACCGTTGCATTTCAACCAACCTTGTGTTTTGTCGGCTTCGGTGGTACTGACGTTTTGTGTGGACTTCCGGCGTTTCAGCGACTGGTGTCTGGCGAGTGACGCCCAACCGGGCTATGATAATTTCCTGTCGTTCTACGGTGCAACGATTGATTCGATGCTGGTGGCGCAGGCGTTTGCCTCGCTGGCGGAGCAGGAGGGATGGGGGCTTTGCTTCCTGGGTACGACGAATTACAATGCCGCCGGTATCTGCGATGCCCTGCATTTGCCACAGCTTGTTTTCCCGGTGACGACGGTGACTTTGGGCTGGCCGGATGAGTTGCCGGAGCTGTCGGACCGGTTGCCTGCGCAGGGGCTGATTCACCTGGAGTCGTATCAGGAGGGGGATGTCAAGGCGCTGTACGCTGCCAAGGAGGCGCTTCCGCAAATGCGCAGGTTTGTGGAGGAGAACGGCAAGCGGACGTTGGCGCAGGTTTTTACGGACGTTCGTTACCCCAAGGAAAGCAACGAGGCCTTTTCCGATGCGCTGCTCTCCGCCATCCAACGACAGGGATTTCATCTCTAATACCACTTACGAAGCGTAAGGTATATGCCGCTGCGAGGGGGTATTCTTCTTGACCGATTTAAGCAGTCTGCGAAGAACACCCCCTCTCCGCTACATTTCGTTGAGGCGGCCGTTGTCGCAGACGAGGTTGCGGATCCGCTGGTTGAAATCGCCGAGCTGCGCAAGCTCCTCCACCGAAAGATGCATACGGTATTTCCAGTAATTATTGCCGTCGGCCGGAATGTTGATCCGCTCCGCCTCCGCATCCGCGCGGCGGTGCTGGCCGTCCATAGCCATCCAGTCCTGGAACGGTAGAATCAGCAGAATCGAAGGTGATGCCAACAAGCGTTGGATAATCCGTTCACAAACCCAAGGCTCACAATCCACCGGAGCGTCGCCCTGTTCGTGCAACGCCTGGTGGTAGTAGCGTGAACTGCGCTGGTAATCCTCCGCCCACCATGCGCGCAAAGGCTTCATATCATGCGTGGAAGACGTGCAAACCGACAAATAGGGGATCTTGTCCGGCTGCATGAATTCGTACTCCGACCATTTTGAAATGCGGTCAATCTCCAGACTGAGCATCTGTAAGTCAGCCAGCACCTGAGGCACACAAGCCGGAATCATGCCCAAATCCTCCGCGCAGCACAACATATCCGTGCATTCCAGCAGCCGGGGGAGCTTTTTCATCGCTTCCGCCCGCCAGAAATCATTGTGCCGTGTATAGTGGAACTGCGTGTAGAGCGTGTTCATCGCCTGCTGCGTATGCTCATCCAGATCCTTGAACGAATGCGTAGCCTGCAGACCGATACGCGGGTGGTATTTGCCCGGTTGGGCCATGTCCTCCACAAAGAGCACCTCACAGTGCAGGTCCATCAGATGTTGGGCCAGCGCGGCGTCGTCCGGATCGGCATAGTCCTTCCGATGCTTCGCAAAGAAGTCGAGCAGCTTCTTCTGTGTGTTATACTGTTCCTTGAAGCGGTATATTCCAACCGTTACTAAATCAAGGAATTGCGATTTGATGACATCCGCCTTCTCACCGAACAGTTCCGGCAGCATGTATTCCCGGATGTAAGGGTGCGTCATCCGGTGCGGTTCAAAGTCCACACCGTAACTGCGGATCTCATTCTCATCCATCGGAAGCGCCGGGTCAAACTGGCCGAGCAGTCCCATAACATCCTTTTGCGGCATATTCCAGATGCGGAAAAAGCCCCGTACATGGTCAATGCGGTACGCCTGGAAGTAATACGCCATTTTGCGTAAGCGGCGTTGCCACCAGGCATAGTTGTCACGCTGCATTTCCTCCCAGTTGTAAGTGGGGAACCCCCAGTTCTGTCCGATTTGGGAGAAAGGATCAGGCGGAGCGCCCGCCTGCCGGTCCAAGTGGAACAACTGCGGTTCCGTCCAGGCATCCACACTGTCGGGAGCAATGCCGATCGGGATGTCGCCTTTTAGAATAATTCCCTGGTTGCGTGCGTGTTGCGATGCTTTTAGCAATTGCAGGTGAGCGTGGTATTGCAGGAAGATGTAGAAATCAACGCCCTCCTTGCCCCGGGCATCCGTAAGCAGCGTTTGAACACGCTGTTTGTCGTAAACCGCCCATTCGCCCCATTGTTTGAAATCCGGCGTCTTAAACTTGTCGCGCAGGTAGCTGAACGCCGCATAGGGGAGCAGCCAGGACTCGTTTTCGCCGACAAACTTCCGAAATCCCTCCGTCTGCATGGTCTTGGCCCCGTCGCGCTTGAAAATCTTGTGAAAATAGTCCCATTTGGCTTTCAGCACCTCTTCGTACAGCACCACATCCGATGCGTTGAGTTTGTCGCGCAGTTTGCGGTACGCCTTGCGCTCCGCCTCGGTATCCAATCGGCCCACCGCTTCGGGGTTGATGTAGATGGGGTGCAGCGCCATTACCGTCATCGTGCTGTAGGGGAAGGCGTCGCCGTTGTTGAAATAACGCGTGGTATCGTTGACCGGCAGCGTCTGGATCATGCGCATTCCCACCGTCCGGGCCCAGTCGGCCATGGGGGCGATATCCGTGTATTCTCCGATGCCGAAACTGTTCTTCGTGCGCAATGAGAAAACCGGAATGGAGACACCGGCGCATTTCCAGTCCGATTGCGTGTACCGAAAGCATTCATCGTTGCGAATATAGATTTCTTCATTATGAAGAAAGGGTCGTAGCACGCGGTTTTCGCCAGATTCCCATGCAATGACTGCATGTCGGCGGACATCGTACAGCACGTATTTGTATTCAATCTGCGCCGGCAGGTTCTGGAAGCTGATATCGACACTCCATTGCGGATAGCGGGTGTCCGACAATGGGATGGCGTTGCCGGTTTCCCAATTGCCCAATTCAGGCAGGTTACCCAAAATGGCGAATGTGAGCCCGTCGCTGATACGGGCGGCCAGCAGATTGAACCGTACTGCGGGCGCCGACGGAGCGTGCGGAGCGCGTCCGTGATCATGGTGGTGGGGAATCAGGTAATTGCTGAAAGCGGCACCGTAAAAGATCTTGTCGGGAGTATGGGCCCGCCAGCTGTCATCGAACGTACATTGAACCGCCTTGCTCCCCGTCAGATCCGCCTGGCGCCAAGGACCCCATTCCTCCGTGACAATCCGGCGGTTTTCCACAATGACATAGTGATAGGTGAAGCGGTCGCCCGTACTGACCTCAACCGCGGCCCGCCAGCGGCCGTCGCCCTGGTATTCCATGGGCAGGGTCATCAATGCGTTGCCTCCGCCCATTTGCGGAAGCGAACCCTGTATGTGGACATTCTGTCCCCATGCGGTATGGTAGTGGATGGTGAAGACGAGTTGCATAACAGTTTATTTAGTGGTTAGGAAGGAATATTCGCGTGCGTAGCGCAGCATTTGATCGGTATAGCCTTCGGAATAATCGATTCTGACATCGGTGATGCGGCCCTGTGCGTCACGGACCAGAGTGTACACCGGATTGACAAAGCCTTTGTAGGGTGCCAGGTGCAGTCCGGCATAGCGCTCAAGCACCTCCTGGTGCAGGACAGGGTCGATCTTGACCGCATAGGTCTCCACCAGCCGTTTGCCGGCCTCGTAGTCGCCCTCCGATTTGATGCGCTGGATTTCGGCCAACAGCCGGCCGAACAGGGTGCGCAGCCGCTCGTAGTCGTTGATCCGCAGGTAGGTCTTTCCGTCGTGACGTACCAGTTCGACCACCTGGTCGGATGCGGCCTGCTCATATACCCAACGGGCAATCAGCTGGCGGTTGCGCATGTGGGCCTCCTCCAATTCCTCGCCCAGCGGGATGCGGACCAACTGTGTCATTAATCCGTTGAGCATGAAGCGGTAGTACTCCGCTTTGTAGGCTTCACTGTCAGGAATGACCCCCAGTTCAATCAGTTCGGGATCGGCCAGAAAATACAGTCCGAACAGGTCGGCACGGGTCTCTTCGAGGCAGGAGGCGTAGGACTGCAGAGCGTCGGGCGAAGTGCCGGGCAGCAGTTGACCCGAGCCATGGCCCAGGCATTCGTGCAGGTCGGTGTGCAGCACATCGGTCAGAAATCCGTATTGATGCAACCGGCTGCGGTCCTCTTCTGTTTCGTAGAACTCCTCGGCAAATCCGTTGCCTTCGGCGGCCTTGTCGTAGGCCTGCATGATGTTCTCCAACGTAACGGATTTGGAACCGTATTCGGCACGGATCCAGTCGGCATTGGGCAGGTTGATGCCGATCGGTGTGGCCGGATAGCTGTCGCCGGCCAGTATGGCGGCATTGATCACCTTGGCACTGACGCCTTTGACCTCTTTTTTGCGGAAGCGCGGATCGATGGGCGAGTGGTCTTCGAACCACTGGGCGGACGAGCTGATACGTTCGGTGCGCCGGGTGGCTTCCAGGTTTTTGAAGTTGACGATCGATTCCCAACTACCTTTCAGGCTGAGCGGGTCGCCGTAGGTTTCGATGAAGCCGTTGATAAAGTCAACGCGTGAGCCGGTTTCCTGCGTCCATGCAATGCTGTAAGCGTCAAAGGTGTGCAGATCGCCGGTTCGGTAATAGGCGATGAGCAGTTCAATGACCTTGCGCTGCGCTTCATTTTCCGTATAGGCGGATGCCTGTTCCAAATGGCGGATGATTTCCCCGATGGCCCGGGAGTATTCGCCGCCGTCCTTCCAGACGACTTCGTGCAAACTTCCGTCGGCGGCCTTCTCCAACCGGGAGTTGAGCCCATGCGATACCGGGTGCGGATCCGTTGAGTCGCTCAGTGCGGTGTAGTAGTCCAACGCCTCCTGCTGGGTAACTCCTTCGTAAAAATGGTTGGCCGAGGTGGCTACCAGGTCGTCGCCGGCCTGCAGGTTGACCCGTTTGGCCATAAAGTCGGGATCGAACAGCAGGCGGTGCAGCAGTTGGCGGTCGCCCTCAAAGCGGGTGTCGTTGAGCAGCGTGTCGAGGTAGGCGGCTGGGAACCCGGGGGTGAATTTGTTGGTGGCGTAGTGGTGGTGGATGCCGCTGGAGAACCAAACGCGTTTGAGATAGGTCTCAAAGGCTTGGAAATCGGCCGTTTGGCGGTCGCCCGACCACGTTAGGTAGATGTGTTCCAGTGTTTGACGCACCCACAGGTTGTACCGGCAGTTCTGGTCGAAGAGGATGTCGCGTCCGGCCAGCGCCGCTTCCGACAAGTGGTAAATGAGCAGTTTGTCGCGGAGAGAAAGATCCTCAAAGCCGGGCACCCGGTAGCGCAGTACTTCGATGTCGGCGAACCGGTCCACATGGTATTGTATCGTGTCGTTCATGGCATCGGGTTTTTTACGTCCACATCGTCTTCCAGCATCCAGCGTTTTTTTTTTAGCGAAAGCGCCTCATAGCTGAAGTCAGGGCCATAGTACTGGTACAAGCCCTTCAATGCCGGTTCGCTGGGCGACAGATGGTCGAATACGAAACGGTTGTTTTCGGCATCGTATTGGATACTCATCTGTGCTTTCGCGCTGTATTCAAACACTTTGCGCATCCGGTTCTTTTTGCCGTCGGCGAACAGGGGAGCGCCGAGCTGCAGCTCGTTCCCATTCCACGAAAGCACTTCGATCACCTTGATTTTGGTGATATCGTTGTAGGTGGAATAGCCGAGCAGGTAATAGGTTCCTTTGATTGCGAATATATTGTAATATAAACTTCCATACCAATTCTTCGCATTGTAAACAACGTTGTCTTTAGGTTTGAAACCCTCGTTAGAGCTGAGGTTTTTAACAAGGATCTTCCCTTTATGCTTCCGCAAAATGAAGGCTTCGTAGCCGTAAGTGCCGTTGTCCTGGCGGTAGTTCCAACTGATGATGCGCAGGTTGGCGTCGTTGCTCATTACTTTGCCCATCTGACGGATGTCGGCAAAGGGGTAGTCGAAGGCGCTGTCCTGCTGCAGGACGGTTGCGAGTTGGCTGCGTAGGGTTTGGTTGACAGCGGAGCGTGCACTGTCTGTACCGGCTGCGTACAATGCTTCGAAGGTACGGGCGATCCGGGCCTCGTCCGCCTTCCATCCGGCCGAAGCCGTAAGCAGACTGGCGAGCAGCGTGATACCGGTGAGTATAAATTTCTTCATGATGCCGTTTTTATTTGTTTCCCGAAAGGAGGCGGTTCATTTCTTCCGGGTGGTGTAGCAGATCAATGGCTTTGGCGACCACGGGGTCGGTTTTCAGCAGCCATTGGATTTCGCCTTTCTGAAAATAATAACGTTTGATGATTTCGGCGGAAAGGAATTCCATGATTTCCTTTTTGGCTTCGTCCAAATCCTGACTCAAATCGTGTGCCAATGCCGCCTGCAGGGCCTCAAACGCCGCCTTGTTCGGCTCGTACAGTTTGTCTTCCTTGGCTATGTCGATCAACTTGTTCAAACCGTAATCGGTGTCGGTGGTGTATTCAAAACCCTGGTCCTTGACAAATTGTTTGAATTGTTCAAAATCCCGGTCGGTCAACTCGAACGAGTCCACCGAGGCGATCCGATCGTGCTCCCGGTAATATTCACCGGCATACTTGAACAGCAGGTTGTCGGAGAGCAGGTCGTAGGTGATCGCCATACCGGTGTCCGGTCTGACGGTCAGATCGGGAGTGACACCGCGTCCGTCGCGTACTTTGCGTCCGTTGCGGGTGCTGAATTCGGAGGTCAGGCTGTCGGGAATCTGTTCGGACACCTCACCGTCCTTGGTGGTGTAACGGATGGCTTGGATACAGCGTCCGCTGGGAATGTAGTATTTGGCGATAGTCACCTTGATCTGTCCGTCGTAGGAGACCGGGAAGGTGCCTTGTACCAATCCCTTGCCATAGGTGCGTTCCCCCATAATCACCGCACGGTCCATGTCCTGCATGGCGCCGGCTACGATTTCGGAGGCCGATGCACTGCCGTTGTCCACCAGAATGATGAGCGGAAGGTGGGGGTATTGTGCGGCGGTGGCGGTCTTATACACGCGGTCCAGTTTGCCGCCTTTGCCACGCGTGGTCACGATGGTTTCTCCTTTGGGGACGAACAGGTTGGTGGTTTGGATGGCCTCGTTCAGGATGCCGCCGGGATTGGCCCGCAGATCCAGGATCAGCGATTTCATACCTTCCTTCTGCAGTCCGGTCAGCGCCTGTTTGATTTCCGACGTGCAGTTGTCGGTAAAGTTCGTCAGCCGGATGTAGGCGGTGCTGTCGGCTACGATGCCGGCATAGACCACCGGATTGAGGTAGATGATCTCGCGCGTGATATTGAAAAGGAGCGGACGCTTCTGTCCGGCACGCTGCACTTTGACGGTAAGTTCCGTTCCCGGAATACCGCGCAACTGCGAGCTGACCTCGGTGGTCGTTTTGCCCTTGGTGCTTTTGTTGTCGATCTCCAGCAGGATGTCTCCGGGCTGGATACCTGCCTTGTGGGCGGGCATCCCCTCGTAGATTTCGCTCACAAACACCTGGTCTCCGTTGGTGGAGATGACAGAGCCGATGCCGCCGTATTCGCCGGTGGTGATCAATTTGAAGTCCTTGGTATTCTCAAAGGGAATGTAGTTGGTATAGGGGTCCAGCGTTTCCAGCATGCCGTTGATGCCGCTGGTTACGATTTTGTTGATCGGGATGGTGTCCACGTAGTGCAACTGCAGTTCCTTGACAACTGCGTTGAATATATCCAGGTTTTTCGCGATGGCGAAATAGGGGTCTTCTTTGGCGGTGAGGGAGGCGAGATGCAACAGGATGCATCCGGCTATGACGAGCGTCTTCTTCATGTGTCGCTATTTTTTACAAAAATACGGATTACAGCGCATATTCGCAAGCCGGACGAATGAAAAAAAGGTTGGCAAACGCAAATAAATATAAACAAAAAAGGCCGGACGGAATCCAGCCTTTTCTGCGGTTCTTCTAGGACTTGAACCTAGGACCCTCTGATTAACAGTCAGATGCTCTAACCAACTGAGCTAAAGAACCAATATAGCGCTTTTCAAAAGCGATGCAAAGGTAATGTATCCTTTTGAATTGTGCAAGCGTTAAGGGCAAAAATTTACGCTTCTTTTTGCTCTTTTTGCTCCTGCGGATCCGAGAAATCGGTCAAATCATTTTTAGTCAGCAGGTTATACCAGGAGATTAATTTCTTGATGTCGCTGGTGTGTACACGTTCGCGGTCGTATGCGGGCAGCACGGCGGCCATATAGGCGTGCAGTTCGTCGTCACCGGCTTTCTTCACATCCAGGCTGACGGCTTTTCCGCCTTCCTTCTTCTGGATTGCCTCAAAAACCTGGCGCAGGGGAATTTCCTCATCTTCCGTGTACATGGCGATATCGGAGAGCGCGATCACCCGTTCGTGGGCATAAGCCGGCATACGTTTGCCATCCAACAGCGATTCGACGATAATCATCTTCTGACTGCCCGAAATCAACTTGAACAAGCCCGGTTTGCCGGTGACGGCTAAAATTTTTTCTAACATAGTTCTGTGTATTATAAAGTTTGGTTTGTTGGCTTAAAAGGGTTCATCCGTATTGGCGGCAGGCGGAACAAACGCATCCTGTCCGGTTGCGGGAAGCGGAGGAGCCGACTGCGCACCCCACGATGCGCCGAATTCGTTGTCGGCGGCCGTGTTGCTGGGGTTGACGAACTTGACGTATTCCTTCTTGAAAATGAGGTTGACGTCGTCCACCGCACCGCTACGGTTCTTGGCTATGATGATCTGGGCCACGCCGCGCAGATCGTTGCCGGCGGCATCCTGCGTGATGTGGTAGTATTCCGGCCGGTGGATCATCAGCACGATGTCGGCATCCTGTTCGATGGAGCCGGATTCACGCAGGTCGGACAACTGCGGCCGTTTGTCGTCGCCGGTACGGCCTTCCACACCACGGTTCAGCTGGGCCAGGGCGATGACGGGAATCTGCAATTCCTTGGCCAGTCCCTTCAGGTGGCGCGAAATCAAACCTACCTCCTGCTCGCGGCTGCCGTACTGCATACCGGCGGCGTTGAGCATCTGCAGATAGTCGATCATGATGCAGTCAATGTCACGTTCGGCTTTCAAGCGACGGGCCTTGGTTGACAATTCCGAAATGGAGATGTTGGGGGTGTCGTCAATATAGAGCTGTGCGCGGCAGAGTTCAACGGACCGGCTGCCCATCTGTTCCCATTGCCAAGGCTCCAGATTGCCTTTTTTGATGTTCTCTCCGGCAATTTCGCACACATTCGACAACAGGCGGTTGACCAGTTCGAGTGTGGACATTTCGAGCGAGAAGAAGGCGATCCGCTTTTGATGGTCAACGGCCATATTCTTGGCCATGGAAAGGGCGAAGGCGGTTTTGCCCATGGCTGGACGGGCGGCGATGATGTTGAGCGTTCCCGGCTGCCAGCCGTTGGTGATATTGTCGAGTTTGGTGAAGCCGCTCGGTATGCCGGTCAGATCTTTGCCGCCGGCCTCTTCGATGCGTTCTATGGCATAGCGCACCACGTCGCCGATGGCCACGGTGTTTTGGCGGATGTTGTTTTGCGATACTTCAAAGGTGCGCATTTCCGCCTCCTGGAGCAGATCACTGACGTTCACTTCCTCGCTGTAGGCCTTGGTCTGTACTTCGGCGCAGATGCGGATCAGTTCGCGGGCCAGGAATTTGTCTTTGACAATGTTGGCATGCTTCTCCAGACCCACTGTCGAGGCAATGTTGTCGGTCAGTTGCGACAGGTATTTCTTGCCTCCGATGTCCTGCAGGTGTCCGCTGAGTTTCAATTGATTGGCTACGGCAATGCTGTCGGTGGGCTCATTGGCTGCGATCAGGGCCATGATGGCCTCGTAGATATGACCGTTCTTTTCGCTGTAGAAATGCTCCGGCCGCAGAATATCGCCCACCATGAAGTGTGCTTCCTTTTCGATCATCAATGCACCCAATACGGCGGCTTCGGCGTCCAGGTCCTGAGGAGGCATGAGTCCCAGGGCTTCCGTCGTTCTGTCGGGTACTTTGCCGGCCTGGTTGCCGGTATTGTTGCGTCGTGCGGGCATGGAGCGTTTTTTTAATGTGGAGCAAAGGTAGGCATTTTTGGATAAAACCCGTATCTTTGTGCTGATTTTGTTATTCACATGTTTTGCACAATGGAATGCTCTCCCAATGCCAAGATCAACCTGGGGTTGCGCGTGGTTTCCA
Organism: Paludibacteraceae bacterium; assembly: GCA_017959385.1. Taxonomy (GTDB): domain Bacteria; phylum Bacteroidota; class Bacteroidia; order Bacteroidales; family Paludibacteraceae; genus Enterocola. Next base: position 1,262 of record JAGDAS010000112.1, on the reverse strand, counting down.
AGCGTCCCGATGGTTATCACAACCTTGAGACGGTTTTTTATCCGGTTCCGCTTTGTGACACGCTGTCGGTTGAGGCGGCGGAGACGTTCCGTTTCACTTCCAGCGGCCTGGCGGTTGACGGCGATCCGGCCGACAATCTGGTGTGCCGGGCCTACCGGCTGCTGGCGTGTGATTACAACCTGCCGCCCTGTCATCTGCACCTGCACAAGGTGATTCCGTTCGGAGCCGGTCTGGGCGGCGGTTCGGCCGATGCCTCTTTCTGCCTGCAACTGCTCAACCGGTGGGCTTCTTTGGGCATTTCCTTACGGAAAATGGAGGAATACGCCGGCCGTCTGGGGGCCGACTGCGCCTTTTTTGTCCGCAACCGGCCGGTCATGGCCCGTGGCATCGGCAATGAATTTACGGAAGTGCCGCTTTCGCTGAAAGGTTGGTGGCTGGTGTTGGTCAAGCCTGCTGTTTTGGTCTCCACCGCCGAGGCTTACCGTGGTGTTCGTCCCGCCGTTCCTTCCGACCGTCTGGAGGACTGGATGCAACGTCCGGTAGAGGTGTGGAAGGAGGGGGTGGTCAACGATTTCGAGGCTTCGGTTTTCCCAAAATATCCGCATTTGGCTGCCATCAAGCAGATGCTTTACGACTGCGGTGCCGCCTATGCCGCCATGTCCGGTTCCGGCTCCTGTATGTACGGCCTGTTCCGCACCGCTCCCGACACCACACCGCTGCAAACCGCCGGCCAGGTGTTCTGTATGGCGTTGAAATCGTAGGTGTCGTATCCCTGGAAGCGGATCCACTCGTTTCCGTTGTATTCATTTAGTTGTCTTTATTTAATTCATGTTCGGTTGATAGTGTGATCAGCCCTCCACCAATAAGAGAGAAAACTCCGATTACTACAATATTTTCTCTTATTTCATTCCATGTAAATGGTTGTCTGTCATTCTTTTGTAATGTGTAGTGCGACATCACGACGGCGCATAGTGCACAAGCCAATGTTGAGCAACAGAATAAGACAATTCGATACAGATGTTTATTTTTGTTTATCTTTTCCATTGAGGAATGTTCGAATAGAAGAATAGGATGTAGATAGGATGTTAATGCCATTGTTAATGACGCTAATAGACTTTTTTACATTTGAAAATCCAATGCCAAAAGTTATGTAATCAATGATTGATATTCCGTAGTCAATTTTATTTGCCGAATTTCCGTAGAGGTCTATTCCTGTTATGATGGTTTTCCCGCTATTGGTTAGTGAAACTCCTGGTATGAAT
>JAGDAS010000111.1 GCA_017959385.1 Paludibacteraceae bacterium | reverse complement strand
CACCGTCGAAGTGCAGAACTCCGGGTTGCCCGGGCCATTGGAGATGAACAGCCCGTCGTAGTCCAGTTGGTTGAAGTCGTAATCCCAGGGAACACGGATCAGCTCCACCCCGCGGTCCACAAAACAGCGCAGGATATTGTGCTTCACACCGCAGTCAACCAGCACCACTCTTTTGCGGTTGGTGCCGTCGGCACCGTAACGGACCACTTCCTTGCAGCTCACCACGGCGATTTGGTTCTCCAGATTGGGGTTGGGAATGGGGAAACTGCGCTCCTGTCCGTCGGGCACAATCATGCCCAGCATGGATCCCTTGTCGCGCAGCAGTTGCGTCAACGCACGGGTATCGATACCGTAGATACCGGGAATACGCTGCTGCTTCAGCCAGGCGTCCAAACTTTTGACCGCATCCCAGTGACTGTAGTCAAACGAGTAGCCACTGATGATCAAACCGCGTACCCAGATCCGCTCCGATTCAAAATTGCGGGAAATCCCCTGGGCATCCACTCCTTCGTCGGGCACACCGTAATTACCGATCAACGGATACGTGACACACAGAATCTGACCCGAGTACGACGGATCGGTCAGACTTTCGGGATAACCGACCATGGCCGTGGAGAAAACCACTTCGCCGTCGCAGGCCTGGTCGTATCCGAACGACCAACCCCGCAGTTCGGTTCCGTCCTCAAGCTTGATGGAAGCACCTAATCTTTCTTGCATACAATCGCCTTATTAAAAAAAAAAGACTATTTCAAATAATGAAACAGTCTGAACAATTCATCGAAAAAAAACCGAAAGGAGCGCCTCTCGCAGGGACGCACCGAATACAATTTGCCAGATTCGGGGACAACAGGTCATCGCTCTTCTCAAAATTGCGCAAAGGTATATATTCGTCGTTAATCGGACAAATATTTATTCCAAAAAATATGAACAATCCGTCACTCGCGCATGGAATACTCGCATCCGCAATAGCGCTGATTGTAGAATCCGTATGCCTTCAACAATTCGGAGCGCCGCTGTTGCAGGCCATCCTTACGCCAGTTTTTGGCCCAGAACGACACACCCTCAAACGGCTCCACCGCCCAGTTGCCGGCCGCCTCGATCTGCTCCAGACTCTTCCAACGGGACGAGGCCAATGTAGTGGCGATGGTGTCGAACCCGCGGGCGGCGGCTTCTTCCGCCGTCCGGCGTAAACGCATCCGGAAACAGGCCAGGCAGCGCGGACCGCGTTCCGAATCCGTTTCGCGCCCGTTCCCCACTTGGCACAGCCAGGCCGCATGGTCGTAATCGCCGTCAATCACATCCAAACCTAAAGCGGTGGCATGACGTGTGAGCTCGTTCTTGCGGATATCGTATTCCGCCTGCGGAAAAATATTCGGATTGTAATAAAACAAGGTGGGACGGATGCCTGCCTGAAGCATCCATTCCACGATGGCCGCACTGCACGGAGCGCAACAGCAATGCAACAGTACCTTGTCCATTAGTCGATATAGCGGATCACCGATGCGTCGCGGGGCTTGGCCTCGGGCGACTCGGCGGGATAACCGAAGGCGATGGCGTAAACCAACCGGTATCCTTCCGGAAAATCAATGCGCTTGCGGTAATCGGCAGCGGCATCCGAATTCATAAAGCCGATCAGACCGCCCAGGCAGCAGCTGCCGATACCCATGGACTGGGCGGCGAGCATCATATTCTCACCCAACAGGCCGCAATCCAGATCGCCCCAGTTCTCCGGAGCACCGATAAAGACCACCGTCGGTGCATTGCGGAACATATTGCGGAAGGTGGAGTCGGCCTCCACGGCGGCACGGCGGTCGTCGGGCAGCGTCTCTTTCCAAGTGGCGGTGCAGGCGTTCAGAAATTCGGGGTTGTCGGCCACGCGCAACGCCCAGGGCTGGCGGTTCATGGCGCTGGGCGCATGAATACCGCAATCGAGGATAACATCCATTTGGTCACGGCGCACGGCCTCAGGTTGGTATTGACGGATGGAGCGGCGGGCCATAATGGTGTTGACCACCACCGCACTGTCGGAGAGGGCACAGCCCTTGGATGCGGCGCATGAGCCGCAACCGCACTGCCGATCACAGCCGCACTGTGCCTGGCAGCAACAGGTTTGTCCGCACCCGCAGGTGCATTCGGTATTACATCCGCAACCCGGGTTGCGGCTACAGGCGACCGCGAGCAAGGCGGTCAGAAGCATCAGCATTCTGCTTTTCATGACATATTATATTAAAAGGTTATTGTTCCGGAACCACTCCGACAAACACCAGATCAACGGTACCGTCGTTCAACAGCGTGTGCGACGACCCCTTCGGACAGTAATGTACCATATCGGCATGTACCCGTTCCTCCACGCCGTCCAACAGCACGCGCCCGGAACCCTCAAGGAAATACATCACCTCACAAGAGGTGTCGTGGCGGTGCAGGCCGATACTGGCTCCCGGAGCCAAACGTCCTTTCAGAATACGGGTCCGGCCGTCGAAGAACATGGCGGCCCGCATTTCCTTCTCTCCGCCTTTGAACTGCGGAAACACTTGTACTTCGGCTGTCGGATAGTCAATGGTCATGGTGAAACGGATTTTAGCGGATTACTGCAAACAATCTTGGGAACATATCCGCCTCTGCGCCTCATCGTATCTGTAGCCGGCCGAGGCGAGTTCGGCCTTCAGCCCGTCCAAATCACGGTCAAAGTAGGCGCAGACCTCCTCCAGCGTACCGAATTCGCCGTCGCGCAGCAGCATATTGACGGCCGAGACGAGCATGTGGGTATCCTGAGGCAGATGATCCATATTCTTTACATTCCGATAGGCAAAGATATAAAATTTAACTCGATTTCTTATTCTTCCCTTTTGGAAAAATTGCAATAATGACTATCTTTGTGCGGACAAAAATCTGCCTATGCTTATTGCATTGAAACTTCTGGGGGCCATCGCACTGCTGATCTACGGCATGAAGGTCATGAGCGAAGCCCTGCAAAAAATGGTGGGTCCCCAATTGCGTCACCTGCTGGGGGCAATGACCACCAACCGTTTTTCGGGTGTCACAACAGGTGCTTTGGTCACCGTCGCCGTCCAATCGTCGGCCGCCACCACGGTGATGACCGTCTCCTTCGTCAATGCCTCCATTCTGACCCTCAGCCAGGCCATCTCCATCATCATGGGCGCCAATATCGGCACCACGCTGAGCGCATGGATTCTGTCAGCGGGTTTTTCGTTCAACATCACCACGCTGGTATGGCCGGCCTTTTTGCTGGGCATCATCCTGATACAAGCCAAACGCCACCGCTACGTGGGCGACTTCCTGTTCGGTCTCTCCTTCCTGCTCTTCGCCATCGGCACCATGAGCGCCACCGGCCGGGAGATGGACCTGGCCAACAACCAGGCCGTGGTGGATTTCTTCGCATCCTTTGACCACAACCGCTACAGCACCATCCTGCTCTTTCTGCTGATGGGCACGCTGCTGACCTGCATGGTGCAGTCGTCGGCTGCGCTGATGGCCATCACCATGGTACTCTGCTCGACGGGTGCCATTGACATGTTCCAAGGTATCGCCCTGGTCATGGGCGAGAACATCGGCACCACCCTGACCGCCAATTTCGCCGCACTCTCGGCCAACACCGAAGCCCGCCGCGCCGCCATGGCGCACCTTTTGTTCAATGTGTTCGGTGTCCTGTGGGTCCTGGTCTTCTTCTACCCCTTTGTCCGCGCCATCTGCCGTATCGCCGGCGTTGACACCGCCGCAGAAACGATCGATCCCACCCATCTGACCTTCGCGCTCGCCACTTTCCACACGGCGTTCAACGTAATCAACACCTGTATTTTAATCGGGTTCATCCCCCAAATGGAGAAAGTGGTCTGCTACATCATCCGGCCGCGCCAAGTGGAGGAAGAGGACAAATTCCAGCTCAAATACATCCACGGCGGTATTATGAAGACGCCGGAAATCTCGCTGCTGCAGGCGCAAAAGGAGATTGTCCTTTTCGGCGAACAGATGCAGCGGATGTTCGCCATGGTCAAAGATCTCTACAAGACGGACAACGAGACTGCATTCGAGAAACTTTTCAAACGCATTGAGAAATCGGAGGACAACAGTGACCGCATGGAGACGGAAATCGGCAAATACATCGGCAATATCGGCGACGCCCATCTCTCGGACGAAACCAAAGGCAAGATCCGCAACATGCTCCGCCAGATCGGCGAACTGGAGTCCATCGGCGACAGCTGCCTGAACATCGCCAAGATCCTCCGGCGCAAGCGCGAGAGCAAAATCCGCTTCACCGCAGCCCAAGACCATGATATTCAGGAAATGTACCAGCTGTTGGACGAGGCGCTGACCCGGATGAACGCCATGCTTTCCGGACGCAAAGCCGACTACGATCTGGCGTCATCGGCCGCCATCGAGTCGCGCATCAACGCCCACCGCAAAGCCGCCAAACTGCGCAACATCGAAAGCCTGAACCATCAGGAATACGACTACAACAACGGTTCCGTATTCAACGACCTGATCGGCGAATGCGAAAAGAACGGCGACTACATCATCAATGTGGTGGAAGCACGTCTGGGCGCCAATTTGCACGCCTCGGTCTGAACCGCCCGTTTTCCGAAAGGATTGTTCATAAATATATTGCCCCCCAACTGGTCGGACATTGGCGGGAAAGCCCTACCTTTGCATTCGAATTAATCCTTCCGACCTATGAAACTCTCCAACCAAATCGAAGGCTTTGACGGCTACACCTGGAAACGCGAAATCAACGTACGCGATTTCATCCAACACAATTACCGCCCCTACACCGGCGACGGCGCTTTTCTGGCCGGACCGACCGAAAAAACGCGGAAACTGTGGGACAAACTGACCAAGATGTTCGAGGTGGAGCGCCAAAAGGGCGTGTACGATGCCGAAACCAAACTGCCCCAGTCGATCGACACCTACGGTGCGGGCTACATTGACAAGGAGAACGAGGTGATTGTCGGCTTGCAGACCGATGCGCCGCTCAAGCGCGGTATTTTCCCGAAAGGGGGTATCCGTATGGTACAAGCAGCCCTGGAAGCCTACGGCTACGAACTGGATCCGGCCACGAAGGAGATTTACACCAAATACCGCAAAACACACAACGAAGGGGTGTTCTCGGCCTACAACAAGGACATCCGCGCGGCACGCCACGCCCATATCATCACCGGTCTGCCGGATGCCTACGGACGGGGCCGCATCATCGGCGACTACCGCCGCATCGCCCTATACGGCACCAACAACCTGATTGAGGAGCGCAAACGCTTTATGGAGCGGCTCGACATCCAGGAGATGACGGAAGACTGCATCCAACGCCGCGAGGAAACGGCCGAACAGATTGCAGCGCTCAAGAGCTTTGTCAAAATGTGCGCGAACTACGGATTCGATGTCACCCGCCCGGCGCAAAACGCCCGCGAGGCCGTGCAATTCGTATATTTCGGCTATCTGGGAGCCGTCAAGGACCAGGATGGTGCCGCCATGTCGCTGGGACGCGTCAGCACCTTTCTGGACATCTTTATCGAAAATGATCTGCAAAAAGGACTGCTGACCGAGGAGGAGGCCCAGGAACTCATTGACCAGTTGGTCATCAAACTGCGGATTGTCCGTTTCCTGCGCACACCCGAATACAACGACCTCTTTTCGGGCGACCCCGTCTGGGTGACAGAATCGCTGGGCGGTATGGGAGTGGACGGACGCACACTGGTTACCAAGACCTCGTTCCGTTTCCTCCACACGCTGGAGAACCTCGGTCCCGCACCGGAGCCCAACCTCACTGTGCTTTGGGCCGAAAAACTGCCGGAAGCCTGGAAACGCTACTGTGCCGGGTTGTCGATCAAGACCAGCGCCATCCAATACGAGAACGACGACCTCATGCGCCCTGACTACGGTGACGACTACGGCATCGCCTGCTGTGTAAGTCCGATGAAGATCGGCAAGCAGATGCAGTTCTTCGGCGCCCGCGCCAACCTGGCCAAGTGCCTGCTCTACGCCATCAACGGCGGCAAGGACGAAATCACCGGCGAGCAGGTAGGTCCGAGCTACGTCCCCGTTACAGGCGACTACCTGGAATACGAGGACGTGATGGAGAAATTCGAGCAAATGATGAGCTGGTTGGCCAAAACCTATGTCAATGCACTGAAAATCATCCACTACATGCACGACAAGTACGACTACGAAGCCTACCAGATGGCCCTCATCGACGGCGACGTAATCCGTACACGCGCCACCGGCATCGCCGGCCTGTCGATTGTAACCGACTCGCTGGCCGCTATCAAATTCGGCAAAGTGCGTATTATCCGTGACGAGCGGGGCATTGCCGTTGACTTTAAACAGGAGGGGGATTACGTTCCCTTCGGCAACAATCACGAAGAAACCGACCGCCTGGCCCTGATGGTGACAGAGAAATTCATGGAGTTCCTCCGCCAGCACGAGACCTACCGCAACGCCATCCCCACCCAGTCGCTGCTGACCATCACCTCCAACGTGGTGTACGGCAAGCGTACCGGTGCCACCCCCGACGGACGTCCCGCCTTCGTTCCCTTTGCTCCGGGTGCCAATCCGATGAACGGACGCGACACCAAAGGCGCGGTGGCCGCCCTCAGTTCGGTAGCCAAGCTTCCTTTCCAGCACAGCCACGACGGAATTTCGTACACCTTTGCCATCAGTCCTGCCACACTGGGCAAGGATTCGGACACACAGATCAGCAACCTGGTGGGACTGATGGACGGTTATTTCACTCCCGACGGCGGCCATCACCTCAATGTCAATGTGTTTGACCGCGAACTGTTGGTGGATGCCATGGAGCATCCGGAGAAATATCCGCAGCTGACCATCCGCGTTTCAGGCTATGCCGTCAACTTTGTAAAACTCACCCGCGAACAACAGTTGGACGTACTCTCGCGCACGATCAACCATTCGCTGTAAACCGCGCACGCCGATGGCTGTCGGTCGCATACATTCCCTGGAATCGTTCGGAACGGTTGACGGACCGGGAATCCGTTTCGTCACCTTCCTGCAAGGCTGTCCGATGCGTTGCCTCTTCTGCCACAATCCGGACACCTGGGATTTCCAGGCACCGGTGGCTTACACCTGGACGCCGGAGCAGCTGCTGACCGAGACGCTGCGTTACAAATCCTTCATTCGCAACGGCGGTGTAACCTGTACCGGTGGAGAACCTTTGGCGCAAGCCGATTTTGTGCGCGAATATTTCGAGTTGTGCCACCGGCACGGACTGCACACCGCCCTGGATACCAGCGGAGCGCTTTTTTCCGACAAGGTATGCCGCACGTTGGATACCGCCGACCTCGTCCTGCTCGACATCAAAACCACCGATGACGCGCTGCACCTGCGGCTGACCGGGCAGTCACGGGAAAACAACCAAGCCACCCTCACCTATTTGGAAAGCATCGGAAAACCCGTATGGATACGCCACGTGGTCACGCCGGGGGTCAATGACGACGAAGCACACATCCTACATCTGGCGGAATACCTGCAACCCTTCAACTGCGTGCAACGCGTGGAGGTGCTGCCCTACCACACCATGGGCCGGTACAAGTATGAGCAATTGGGGATTCCCTACCCGTTGCAGGGCACCCCGCCATTGCCGGCGGACCGTCTGGAGGCCTGTCGCAGCCTGTTGCGGCGGGAGCTCCGCATTCCCGTGCTCTGAAGGCGTTCCGGCATCCTTTGGGGAGGGAAATCCCGCTTCCGCACTTTTAAAAGTTATAGAATCATAAAATAGCACAGCGTTTCAGAATTTTCCATACCTTTGCAAAAGTTAAAAAATAAATTTATGAAAAAGAATCTTGTTTCCCTGACGGGTGTGGCCATGACGGCCGCCCTGATGCTTTCCTCCTGCGGCAACTCATACAAAACCGTAGAGGCGGATGATTTGAAAGACGGTCTTGACTCTGTATCCTACGCCGCCGGCGTAGCCATGAGCGAAGGGCTGGTTCCCTACCTGCAGAACCGTATGGAAATTGACACGGCTTACATGGACCAAGTGCTCGCCGGCATCCAGGCCGGAGCCAAGGACGGTTTGTCCGAAAAGGAGAAAGCCTACGAGGTGGGTAAGCAGATTGGCTACCAGATCCGTCACCAGAACATGAAATACATGGCCCAGTCCGTATTTGCCGGCGACACAGCCGCCGCATTCAACGACGATGTCTTCTTCGCCGCATTCCTGGCCGCTGTCCATGGCGACAGTGTGATTTTCATCAGCATGGAGGCCCAGAACATCATACGCGAACAATCGGAGAAGAACCGTCAGGCCATGATGGAGGAGAAGTACGGCGAGAACAAGCTGGCCGGCATCGCCTACCTGGAAAACAACAAGAAGCAGGAAGGCTGGCAGGAGACCGAAAGCGGCCTGCAATACAAGGTGATCAAGAGCGGTAACGGCAAAAAGCCGACTCCGACCGACCGCGTCAAAGTGAACTACCACGGCACGCTGATTGACGGCACGGTGTTTGACAGCTCGGTTGACCGCGGCACTCCGGCCGAATTCTCCGTAAGCGGCGTTATCAAAGGCTGGTCGGAAGGTCTGCAGCTGATGGGTGTCGGTGACAAATTCCAATTCGCCATTCCCTACGAACTGGGCTACGGCGACCGTGAAATGGGCAATATCAAACCGTTCTCCACGCTGCTCTTCGAAGTGGAGTTGCTGGAAATTGTAAAGAAGTAATCTCCCCCACACACAAAAAAACCCCGCTTCCGGCATCGGAAGCGGGGTTTTTTATATCGGTACAACGGCAGGGATTTACTCCCTGGCACGCTCCATATAGGTACCTTCCTGCGTGTTGACACGGATCTTGTCGCCGATGTTGATAAACAACGGAACACGTACTTCGGCACCGGTTTCCAAAGTGGCGGGCTTAAGCGTATTGGTAGCCGTATCGCCCTTGATACCCGGTTCGGTATAGGTTACCTCCAATACGACGGAATTGGGCATGTCGGCATACAGGTAAGTCTCGGTGTCGGCGTGGAACACGCATTCGATCATCTCTCCGTCCTTCATGAATTCAACGCCGTTGATGGTCTTTCCGTCCACACTCATCTGCTCGTAGGTTTCGGTATCCATCAGGTTGTATCCCATATCGTCCTTGTACAGGAACTGGTAGGGACGACGCTCCACGCGGGCCACGTTGATACGGATGCCGGCATCGAAACGTTCTTCCAACACCAGACCGGTCTTGACATTCTTCAGTTTTACACGAACGAAAGTATTTCCCTTACCGGGTTTTACATGCAGAAAGTTGATAACGTAGTACAGGTCGCCTTTGTGCTCGATACACATGCCTGTTTTAAAATCAGCAGTTGTTGCCATAAATGAATTACTATAAGATTTAATGGTGAAAAATCAATCGTGTCGGTCGCAAAGGTAGAAAAAATATTTTATTTTTGCAGTATGAATTTGCAAGAAAATCAGACACTTTGCGCCGTGTCCACCGCACCGGGAACGGGAGCGGTCGCCATCATACGCATTTCGGGCGGCCAGGCGCTTCCGATTGCCGACCGTATTGTACGGGCCCGCCAGGCGGTCTGTGACCAGCCGGCCGGCACGGTGCGCCGGGTCAGCATTATGGATGGAGACCGCATGGTGGACGACGCCGTTCTGACGGTATTCCGCGCCCCGCACAGCTATACCGGCGAGGATACGGTCGAAATCGCCTGTCACGGTTCGCGCTATATCCAGCAGGAAATCCTGCGCCTGCTGCTGCAAAACGGTTGCCGGATGGCCACCGGCGGCGAGTTCACCAAACGCGCCTTTTTGAACGGCAAGATGGATTTGACCGAGGCTGAAGCTGTGGCCGACCTCATCGCCTCCGAATCGGCGGCGGCGCACCGGCTGGCACTCAACCAGATGCGGGGCGGCTTTTCGGCAGAGCTCAAGCAACTTCGTTCCCGTCTGCTGGAATTGACGTCCCTTTTGGAATTGGAATTGGATTTCAGCGAGGAGGATGTGGAGTTTGCCGACCGCGGTCAACTCAACGATTTGTGTGCGGCCATTTCTCTGAAAATCAGTACGCTGACCCAATCGTTCCGTTTGGGCAACGCCCTCAAGAACGGCATTCCGGTGGCCATCGTCGGCGAGACCAATGCCGGCAAATCGACCTTGCTCAACCGCCTGCTGGGCGAGGACAAGGCCATTGTTTCGGATATTCACGGCACCACGCGCGACACCATCGAGGACCAGGTGGTGCTGGGCGGGGTCAATTT
>JAGDAS010000110.1 GCA_017959385.1 Paludibacteraceae bacterium | reverse complement strand
TCGTTGGCCGGTTTCGATGCCAACAATGACAACTATACCGTCTCGCTGCCCAACGGCACGCGCATCCTGCCCGACGTGCAGGCCGTGAAGGGATCCGCCCATCAGTCGGTGGCCATCGCTTACGGCGAATCCGCCGCTACGCTGACCGTTACCGCCGAGAACGGTGACGTGCGCACCTACACGCTGACCTTTGTAGAAGAGAAGAGCAGCGATGCCACACTGCAGAGCGTAACGGTGGAGGGCTATGACCTCGGCTTCGATGCCGCCGTCAACGATTACACGCTGACCTTGGCGGCACAGACTACGCTGCTGCCGGCCATCACCTTCGAAAAGCAGAGCGACGGACAAACCGTCATCCTCACCGAGGGTGGAGTGGAAGGTGTCACCGTACTGACCGTCACGGCCGAAGACGGTGTGACCACCGCCGAATACCGCATACAGTCGGAGGTGGCCGGTTATACCGAATCGGAGGCCGTATTGGCCGGTCTGAGTGTGGTGAACGGAAATGAACTGAATTACCAGCCCGATACCTATGATTACATACACAACCGCCTGGCGGGTCAGACACTCTACGGTGCCTATGCCGGGCTTTGCGCCGACGATCAGCTGACGGCCGAAGTGAATGCCGTCCAGTTGACGGTACACGTCAACAACGCCTTGTCGGGTGCCGACCATACCTATACCTTGGTATTCGCACAGACACCTTCGACCAACACCCTGTTGTCCGACATTGTCTTCAACGGTGCATCCATCGATGGTTTCAATGCCAATCTGACTGAATACGAGGTAGCCCTGCCGGTAGGTACGCCGGTTGCCCTGCAGCCGGTACCGGCCGAAGAGGAACAGACGATAGCTGTTGCCTACGATGAGGCTGCTGCGGTTTACAGCATTACGGTAACCGCTGCCGACGGGGTATCGACGGGCGTTTATACCGTTGCCATCCTCGATGCGCTTTCGTCCAATGCCGATTTGGCCGACATCCTGCTCGACGGCGTCAGCCTGACGGGCTTTGATGCCGCTCAACTGACCTACACGGTCAACCTGCCGAGTGCCCAGCCCAAGATGGCCGATCCTACGCTGCCCGACCTGAACGCCCTGGGTGCCGACCGTGCCCAGACGCTCACCATCGAACGGGCCGGTTTGAATCAAACTTCGTTCATTACGGTAACGGCCGAAGACGGTGTGACCGAAAAGGTATATGAGATCACCTTTACCGCCGAGCCTTCGTCGAACGCCTTCCTGGATGACCTGGCCGCCGACTTTGTAACGGTTGCGGGCTTCGATCCCGCCGTATTCGATTACGAATTGGCCGTAGCCGGCAGCTATCGTCCGCAGATTACCTGGCAGAAAGGCGATGCCTTCCAGACGGTCGATGACGATGTGACCGAATCGCTGGTTACCCTGACGGTAACCGCCGAGGACGGCACTGTCAACACCTATCGCATCACGCTGACGGCCACCTATTCCGACAATGCCGACATTACCGGCATCCTGGTGGGTGGTGAGCCTCTGGCCGGATTCGATCCCGCTCAGAGCGACTACGACATCCTGCTGCCCTTCGGTACCGAAGTGCTGCCTGACATCACCGTAGTCAGCGGTGCCGACGGCCAGACGGTGGAAATCACCAACGAAGGTCTCCATGGCACTTCGACCATTGTGATCACGGCCGAAGACGGTGTGACGGAAAACACCTTCGCCATCCACTTCAGCGTAGAACCTTCGAACATCGCCTGGTTGCAGTCTGTCAACTCCGACGGCAACTGGTCGGTCGATTACGATCCGATGACCACCGATTATCAGATCGAACTGCCCATCGGTACGCAGGCACTGCCTGAGGTGACCTTCGTCAAAGGCGACCTCGCCCAAACGGTTGACAGCACTTGGAACGGCAATGTCCTGACCTTGCATGTGACGGCCGAGAACGGGGTGGACGAGATGACCTACACCTTGAGCTACACCTTCCTGAAATCCGACAACGCCTTCCTGCACAGCATCTACCTGAACGGTTCCGATCTGCAGGGCTTTGTGGAGACGACCTTTGCTTACAGCGTGGACATTCCGGTCGGCACCAAGACGCTGCCGTTGGTAGAGTGGGCCGAGGGAGATGCCTACCAGACCATTGATACGACCTGGGTGGGCAATCAAGTGTCGATTCGTGTAACGGCCGACGACCAAATCCATGTCAATACCTATGTCATCGACTTTACCTTCCTCCTTTCGGAAAATGCCCTGCTGCAGGAAATTACGCTCGACGGCAACTTGTTGGGCGGCTTCCAGCCGACCACCTTCGAGTACCTGTGCATGCTGCCCATCGGTACCACCCAACTGCCCGAAATCGAGTGGGAGGCCGGTGACGAGTTCCAAACCATTACCTATGAGGACAATGGCGTGGAGGGTGTGTACAGCATCTTCGTGACGGCTGAGGATACGAACTTCAGCAATGTTTACCACATCGCCTTTACGGTGGAGAAATCGCACAACACCGCTTTGGCGTCGGTAACCGTCAACGATCGGTTTGCGGTTGAGCTCTTCGATGACCAGAACGACTATGAGGTGAACCTGCCTTATGGTACGACTGAGGTGGTATTGACTTACGAACAGGCCGAGGAGACACAGACCGTTACGCTGACGCAGGCGGCCGATGTCAACGATGTCGCCACCATTCTGGTGGTAGCGGAGGACGGCAATTCCCAACGTACCTATACCTTCAGCTTTACGGTAGAGCCCTCGCACGAGGCCCGCTTGCAGAACCTCTTCTACGACGGACAGGCGGTGGACGGCTTCGACCCTGATGACGGTATGTACGACATTGCCCTGCCTTTCGGCACGTCGGTAGAACCGCAGATTACCTGGGAGGCTATGTTGGATGCCTTCGGCCTGCCGGCTCCCTACGAGTCGGTAACGGTAACACCGCAGACTTCAACCCACAATGAGCAGGGTGACCTGCAAACCTGTGGCTACGAAATCGTGGTTGTCGCCCAGGATGGTGCGGAAACCTTTGAGTATGTGCTCAACTTTACGGTTGACAAGTCGCCGGAGAACCACCTTAGCGATCTGACCGTATTCGGCCGGACCATTGAAGGCTTCCATCCCGATACCTTGTACTATCTGTTGCAGTTCCCGCCCTATACCGATCCGGCTACGCTGCCGCACAAGGCGGAAGACTTCGGCTGGCAGCTGAAGGATACCGAATATTCGACCGCCGTCCTGGATATCAAGACCGACGACGAAGGCGAACTGCTCGGCATCTACAACATCAAGGTGACCGCCGGAAACGGAAACGTGCTTACCTACACCATCCAGACGGAAGTCCTGCTTTCGGACAACACCAAGCTGGATGACATTCAGATCAACGGCAAGTCGCTGCCCAACTTCGATCCCGAACAGCGTGAGTACATCTACATTGTTCCGTTCGGTACGGTAGTGTTGGATACGACGGCCACGGGTTATCTCATTGACTGGACGCTCCAGGAGGATGCCCAGATTGTGGTTCGCGAGGAGAATACGCTGGTGGGTCTGACCTATACGATCTGGGTAACGGCTCAGGACGGTTCGTATGACTCATACGTCATCCAATTCCTGCCCGACGACTACGATCCGACCCAAGTACCGACCGAGGAACACGTATGTGTCACCTCCATGCCCGATGGTTCGTGGCGCTTCACCACCGATACGCGCAACATTATGCTCTATCTGGCTGACCTGTCGGGTCATGTGATGGAGATCCAGCCGCTGGATATCGTCGATCCCAACTGCGAGACCATCTGCTCGCCCGATGCCAACGGTTACCTCTTCCGCGGGCCTGCGGACCAGATTCTGGTTTACTACTTCGTGTACGACCTCAAGAAGGTGGTGGCCAGCGGTAAGTTCCGTACGGTACGTTGATGCCGGATGATACCCCTAATGAGAAAGGATGGCCCCTTGGGTCATCCTTTCTTATTTTCCAGATAGTTGAGTGTGAGTCTTGAAAGAGGATAGCGGTCCAACTCCGCCACCGGTACCCGGATGAACCGGTCGAGCCATTCGTTGGTTTGCAGGAGGTTCACGGGTAGAAAGCGCACCAACAGTACCTGGTGGGAGAGGACGTGCCTGATTTCGCGGCTCCAGCCGCCCAGTGCATAGCCGGTGCCGTGCAGCCGCCGTTCGATTTGCGCGTCGGAGGGTTCCGTCTCCTGTTCCCAGAGCGGCATTTCATACAGGCCCTGCCAAATGTCACGTCCGCTGCGTCGGTGCAGGAAGGTGTCTTCGCCCATACGGATGTCCATATAATATAGGTGGCGGATCCGTTGCCGGGTCTTGCCCGCTTTGACGGGACGTTGATTGACCGTACCATGGGCATAGGCCAGGCAGCCGTCTTGGACAGGGCACCGGCTGCAGTCGGGCTGGCCGGGTGTGCACTGTAGTGCTCCGAACTCCATGACCGCCTGGTTGTGGGCGCCCGGATGCCGCTGGTCCATCACTTCGGTGGCCAGTTGCTTGAACAGCCGGTTGCCTGCCGGCGTGTCCGTCGGCGTGTCGAGGTCGAACCATCGCGCCAACACCCGATATACGTTGCCATCGACGGTGGCATGCGGCTCTCCGGCGCTGAAACTGCTGACTGCGGCGGCGGTGTAGTCGCCTATACCGGGTAGCTGGATCAGATCTTCGTAGTGGGAGGGGAAACAGCCCTGACATTGCCGGGCGGCTTTGAGCATATTGCGGGCGCGGGAGTAGTAGCCCAGTCCCTGCCACAGGCGCAGAACTTCCGTTTCCGTAGCTTCGGCCAAGTCCTGCACGGAGGGGAAACGCTCCACAAAGCGCCTGTAATAGTCCAGTCCCTGGGCAACGCGTGTCTGCTGCAGGATGATTTCCGACACCCATATCCGATAGGGGTCGGACGTTTCCCGCCAGGGCAGTTCCCGCTTGTGTTGCGCGAACCAGTGTTGCAGTACGTTGCTCAGTTCCATTTCCGCAGGTAAAGGTACGTGAAAATCCGAAATGAGCGATTTTTTTTCATAATTTTCTTTGAAAACCTATTTTGTTGATAATAAAAGTGCTATATTTGCAATCCGAATCAAGTAAGTGTATAATTTGAAAATTTCAACGATATGACTAAAGCTGAGATTGTAAGTGAAATTTCTGCCAAGACCGGCTTGGACAAGGTTCAGGTAATGGCTGTGGTAGAGTCTTTTATGGACGAAGTCCGCATTGCTTTGACGAGCAACGAGAATGTATATCTGCGCGGTTTCGGTAGTTTCGTAGTGAAGCAGCGTGCGGAGAAGGTGGCCCGCAACATTTCCAAGAATGTGACCATCACGATTCCCGCCCATTCGATTCCCTCCTTCAAGCCTGCCAAGACGTTCATGGAGTCTGTTAAGAACAAAAAGTAATTCATATCCAATAAAAATCTACAACTATGCCGAGCGGTAAAAAAAGAAAAAGACATAAGATGTCTACCCACAAACGCAAGAAGAGACTGAGAAAGAACCGTCACAAGAAAAAGTAAGACGCTCAGTCTTGAAAGCATAAAAGAACAAATCGGATGGTTTGTTCTTTTGTGTATTATTGCAGCTTGTTTCTGCCTCTCGATCACTGCTCTATGGAACGCAATTTGATATTGGATGTGCAAGCCGACCAGATCTCCATCGCCCAGATGGAGGACGGACGGTTGATGGAATTCAGCAACGAGTCCCGTACGGCTTCATTTGTCGTCGGCAACATCTATCTGGCCAAGGTCAAGAAGGTGATGCCGGGCCTTAACGCGTCGTTTGTCGAAGTCGGCTACGAAAAGGAGGGTTTCCTGCATTACCTGGATCTGGGCTTGGGCTTTAGCACCATCGACACCTGGCTGCAGCAGGCACGCACCTCCAAGAAACCGTGTCCGATGAGTAAGGTGCAGATCAAACCCGAGCTGCCCAGGGACGGTTCCATCGCCGATTATCTGAAGGCCACCCAGGAAGTCCTGGTTCAGGTGGCCAAAGAGCCGATTTCCACCAAAGGACCGCGTCTGACCACAGAGATTTCGCTGGCCGGCCGTTCGCTGGTGCTGATGCCGTTCACGACCAAGGTCTCGGTTTCCCAGAAAATCAAGGAGAGCGCCGAACGCAACCGTCTGCGCAAGGCGGTGCAGGCGGTCAAGCCCCGCAACTACGGTGTGATTATCCGCACGGTGGCCGAAGGCCGGACGGCGGAGGAGCTTAAGACCGAGCTGGACGTGCTTGTCAAGCGGTGGGAGGATGCCATGCAGCGCGTGCGTAAGGCCAAAGCGCTGCCTTCGCTCATCATCGAGGAGATCGGACGTACCGAAGCGATCCTGCGCGACCACCTCAATGCCGAATTCACCAGCATCCACATCAACGACAAGGCCGTTTACAATGAAGTACGCTCCTATTTGGAGCTTATCGAACCGGCCAAGGCAGATCTGGTGAAATACTATCAGGACCGTCTCCCCATTTTTGATGTTTACAATATCACCCGCCAGATCAAGGCAGCTTTCGGACGGGTGGTTTCCATGAAGAAAGGCGCCTACCTGGTCATTGAGCACACGGAGGCGTTCCACGTAATTGACGTCAACAGCGGAACCCGCACCAAGTCCGACAATGAACAGGAGGATACCGCTTTTGAGGTCAACATGATGGCTGTTGACGAGGTGGCCCGCCAGATGCGCCTGCGCGACATGGGCGGCATTGTGGTCATCGACCTGATTGACATGCATACCAACGAACACAAGCAACAGATTTACGAGCGGATGCGCGACAACATGCAGGGCGATTCGGCCCGGCACAACGTGCTGCCGCTCAGTAAGTTCGGTTTGATGCAAATCACGCGTCAACGCGTCCGTCCAGTGTTGCGGATCGATACGCAGGAAACCTGCCCGACCTGTGCCGGAAAAGGCAAAATCCGCCCGTCGCTGCTGTTTGCCGACATGCTGCGCGAAAAAATCGACATGGCGGTGTACCAGTTGCACGCCCGTCGGTTCTATCTCTACGTCCACCCATACGTT
>JAGDAS010000012.1 GCA_017959385.1 Paludibacteraceae bacterium | reverse complement strand
TGTCGGTAGAGCACAAGGAGGAGCACAGCTTCTTCACGCCCAACGGCGACGGCATCAATGAGGAGTGGTGCTTCAGCAACATGCGTGTCAGTCCGTCGGCCAAGCTGCAGATTTTCGACCGCTACGGCAAATGCGTGTTCGAATCGACCGTCAGCGAGGGTTGCTGGGATGGTTATTACCGCGATCATGTGATGAATTCCGGTGACTACTGGTATGTAGTAACCGATGACCGAACCGGTGAACGCTACAGTGGTCACTTGACCTTGAAACGATAATCGTAGAGTAGATGAAAAAAAGGAGGTTACAGCTATGTAACCTCCTTTTTTTGTTGTTTTTGTCGTATTTCCGTGATAGGATTTGTCGCATCTGTGTAGAAGTGCTGTCGCAATTTTGCGTATTAAAATGAAGTGTACGCATGATGTATTTGTCGTAATTTGCGACCGCAATTTTTGTTGCAGACAACCAAAATCAAAATACGATGAAGAAAAAACATTACTTTTTGACGGCCTTGTGCCTGCTGTTCGGCACGACGGCTTTCGGCCAGACGGGCACGCTGGTCTCTGAGGGCAAGCCCGCCACAGCCTCTACCGCCGAGGCAGGCAATGCGGCGGGAAACGCCAACGACGGCAATCCGAACAGCCGTTGGGCAAGTGAATGGACCGCTAATGAATGGTGGCAGGTTGACTTGGGGTCTTCCATGTCCATCTCCAGCGTGGTCATCACCTGGGAGGCTGCGTATGCCACCGCTTATAATATACTAATCTCCAATGACCCGAATTTCGGCACGTTCCAAAACATCGCCACGGTAACCGGCGGCGATGGTGGCGAGGACATTGTCAACACCGACGCCACCAAGCAGGGCCGTTACCTGCGTATGCAGGGAGTTACCCGTTACTTTGTCAACTACGGTTACTCCATGTATGAGTTCAAGGCCTATTCCAACGGCCAGACGCCTCCGGTCGGCAATAAAGCGAATGTGACCTTGCGCGTGCCTTTCAATGCCCAATACATTACGATGGGCATGGCACCGGCAGCCGACAACGGAACCGCCCGGATTACCGCCCAGTACAGCGAAATCGATTCGGTCTTCACCTTCGACAAGGGAACGAATGTTACTTTCTCCACGATTGAGTACCGCGGCGAATATGACGTGCAAATTGCTACGACAACCGAAAACGGCAATGCAGTTTCGAGTCTCAACGAACCTTTGACCGTCGCTGTATATGACGGCATGGTGGTACAAGTGACTTACATTCCTTGGGCGAACGACCGCAACAAGCGTCCGACGGCCGATGCCGGTGCTGATCAGGTGATTACCACGCACGAAAACAGTGTTACGCTCGATGGTTCGCAGAGTACGGATGCTGACGGCGAAATTGTCGCCTATGAATGGATGCAGATTTCGGGTCCTTCCGTGGCTACGCTTTCGGCCAATGACGAAGCGGTGATAACGGTCAGTGATCTGGAATTGGGTACCTATATGTTCCAGTTGACCGTTACCGACGATTCGGCGGCAACCGATATCGATTATGTGAATGTTTATGTACATGAAGTGATCGCGGTTGATTTCAATCTGCTGACACCGAATGACAAGGTGATGATTACGAATACGCGCCGGCCGACCTTTACCTGGGAACCGGTGGCTGGTGTGACCAAATATGAGGTTTACGTCAACGTAACCCGCGATGATTATGACTGGTATGCATCCGGCAATTTGCTGGATCGTTACACGAAAGTGGGTGAGTCGAACGGAACCAACTTTACGATGCCGTTTGACTTGGTGGACCGTTGGACGTACAAATGGTATGTGGTTGCCAAGACCGGCGTCGGAGACCGTACGTCGAATATCCAACAGTTCGGTCTGTATATTCCGTATATGGAGCAGGCGAACGATGGAGTGAATATTGTCAATGGTTGCCGTGATATGAACAAGAACGGCACGATTGAACCGTTTGAGGACTGGCATCTGACGCCCGAACAGCGTTTGGACGATATTATGCAGCGTCTGACGCTGGAGGAGAAATGCAGCCAGCTGTTCTATGCCGGCGACAACAACCCGCTCGACGGCTTTGCATTCTCCTACGGCGTTGAGGGCGGCATGACCACCACCCAACAAAACGCCGCCCGCACCCGCATGGGTATTCCGGTAGCGTTCATGGGTGACAAAGTCCATGGATGGAAGACCATCTTCCCGACGCAGTTGGGCCTGGCGGCCATCCGCGATATGGATATGGTTTATCGGGCTGGTAATCTGCAACGTCTGGAGCACAAGAATTTCGGTTTCACCGGAACGTTGGCTCCTTTGGCGGAAGTGGACACCAAGGTGTTGTACCCCCGTTTCCAGGAAGGTTGCGGCGAGAATGCCGACGAGGCTGCCGCTCATGTACGCGCCATCGTTTGCGGTATGCAGGGTGGTCCGGAGCTGAACCCGCACTCCATGCTGATCACGGTGAAGCACTGGCCGGGGCAGGGTGCCGGCGGTGAGAGCGAGCTTCAGTATGACGCTGTCACCATCAAATACCACATGAAGCCGTGGTATGCCGCATTCGATGCCAATGCCGCATCGGTAATGCCCGGTTACAACCGTGCCCCCTACATTGATCCGGATTTCGGTGCAAACTCCAGTAAAAAGGTGATCGACTACCTGCGTAAGGAAATGAAATTCCAAGGGTTTGTCGTTACCGACTGGTTGGGCAGCAATACGGATCAATCCATCGAGAGTTTGGGCGCCGGTGTTGACGTTATGGGTGGTGCACCGTCGCGTGATACCGATTTCAACCAACTGCAGGCCGCCCTCGGCATGGACCGCATCAACGAAGCCTGCCGCCGCGTGTTGAACGCCAAGATCCGGTTGGGTATGTTTGAAAATCCTTACGGAGACCCGACTGCAACCTACAACAAGGCGGATCACCACGAATTTGTAACGGATGCCGCCCGCAAGTCCTTCACCTTAATCAAGAACAACGGTGTACTTCCGTTCAACGGTCCCGACGCCGGCAATATAAAGCTGAATAACGGCAATACGATTGTTGTAGGTGGTCCGCGCGCTGTTTGGGACAACCAGAATGTGGATCCGAATGTCATCTGGCAGTCCATCTACTACGATGATCCCAAGGCATACACCTACTATCAGGCCATCCAAAACCGCGTAGCCGGCACGGGCATCAATGTTGCCTTGAACAACGCAGGCAATGCCAAGGTGGCCGTTGTGGTAATCGGTGAGGTAGGGTATACCCACGGTCCGGTGGACAAGAGTCCTGAAATTCCGGCGGACCAAATTGCTGTTATCCAAAACTTTAAGAACCAAGGCATTCCGGTTGTCTGCGCTGTAGTTATGGCACGTCCGTATGTGCTGACACCGATTGAGCCGCTCTGCGACGCCATCGTCATCCTGTACCGTGCAGGTACGGGTGCCGGCGAGGCTTTCGCCCAATTCCTCTTCGGTGACTACCAGCCTTCCGGCAAACTTCCTTTCCAACTGCCCCGTTCCGTGGATCAGATCGGTACCGATGTGGTCAATGACCAGAAAGAGCACTGGGAACTGCCTTATGATTTGGGTGCAACCGAAGCCGAGCGTGCCGAGATCCGCGAATACATTGCCAATGACCAACCGGTTCCGTTTAATTTCGGCGACCCCTTGTATCCCTACGGCTATGGTTTCAACGGTTACAAGTTCGAGGATGCCACGCCTCCGACGGCGTTCAACCTGATTGAACCGGAGAACAATGCCAATGTACAATTGGGTGAAATCACCCTGAAGTGGGAAGCCAGCAGCGACCCCGAAACCAACCTGCACCACTATGAGGTGTGGCTGGACGGAGCCAAATTTGCGGAAGTGAAAGGCACCATGTACACGCTGCCTTCGAACATCCAGGAAGGCCGCCACACTTGGAATGTGGTGGCAGTGAACTGGGCCGAAGGCCGTCGGACCTCCACGCAGACTCATGCGTTCAACATGGCCGACACGCAGGGCCCTGCTGCCTTCCATCTGCTCTCACCGGCCGACGGTATGGCTGTTTCGGGCAATACGATTCCCTTGATATGGGAAAGTACGACCGATGCCGGCAAGGGCATGGATCACTATGCTTTGTATGTGGACAATGTGTTGGTTCGCAACATCCAACCCAATGAAATCC
This sequence comes from Paludibacteraceae bacterium, assembly GCA_017959385.1. GTDB lineage: Bacteria > Bacteroidota > Bacteroidia > Bacteroidales > Paludibacteraceae > Enterocola. The sequence continues at coordinate 5,503 of JAGDAS010000012.1, read as the reverse complement.
AACCGGCTGCCAATATCGCCATCGGCAAGGCAGTGACCGTCAGCTCCACGCAGAACGGACAATTGGCCGCTGCCAATGCGGTGGATGGTGCCAACGATACCCGTTGGGCCAGCAATGCTACGGACAACGAGAACTTTACGGTCAACCTGGGTTCGGTACAAAAGGTGTCCCGCATTGAAATTCTTTGGGAGGCCGCTTATGGTAAGGAATATTCCATCCAGTTCTCGTTCGACGGCGTCAATTGGAAGGATGTGGTGACCGAGACGAACGGCAAACAGGGGGAAATGGTTTATGACAACATCAATCAAACCACCCGCTATGTCCGTATGCAAGGCAAAACGAGAGGTTCCGCCTACGGCTACTCCATGTATGAATTCCGCATATTCGGCACTTCCAGTATGCAGTACAATGCCAACGGCTTGGCTTTGGGCGAACACTCCTGGTATGTGACGGCTTACGACCGCAATAACAATACCACCAACTCAACCGAATCGCCCGCCCGCTTTACAGTATATCAGGCCGGTACCAACCTGCCGCCTTATGCTACGGCCGGTGAGGACCAGATTTTGATTCTTCCGACCAACCGCACGCTGTTGGATGCTTCCAGCAGTTACGATCCGGAAGGCAATCCGGTAACATTCACCTGGACGCAGAAAGAGGGACCGAGCTTGGCCGACATGGATAACCGCAACGCCGCCAGTACGGAGGTGTCGGGGTTGACCATGGGTACCTATGTCTTCGAGGTTGCGGTCAATGACGGAGTCAAGACCTCGCGCAGTGAGGTGACGGTCATTGTACGGATGAAGACGGCGGTGGAGGAATTCGGCGAAGACGGCGTGTCGGTATTCCCGAATCCGGTGCAGGACATGCTGCATATCGTCGGACCGTCCAATCTGGAGATTTCCAGCATCTCTGTCATCAATGTGGCCGGTAAGGTGTTCTTCAACCAACGCTACAACAAGGCTGCTCAGGCGGAAATTGACTGCTCTGATTATGCCAACGGTGTTTATTTTGTCAAGATCAACCATCGTGACGGCATTGTCGTCCGTAAGGTGGTGAAGGAATAGGAGAGAATGCAACGGGGATTGCCGGTTCGAGGCAGTCCCCGTTGTTCTTTTTGAGCAAGGAATGATGAAATTCACTGAAATTACTTCACACAGACCACAATCTTACGTCATTTTTTAAAATTCTACTTCAAAAATTCACTTTTTTAGAAAAGTTGCCTATTTTTGCATGTGTCATTTGACATGCAACCGATTAAATCAAAATACGCGATGAAAAGGTCTTTCCTTTTGTGGCTGGCGTTTACGCTCTTTGCCACCCATGTTTTTGCCCAGGTCGATCCCCCCGTTCGTGCGGAACATGTCCGGTATTATTTCAAAAACACCTCTTCGGTGAACCAGTTGAATTACGCCGACAATGAGATTTTTCTCAACGTCGTGTATGTCATGCCTGCTTGGATTTACGGGAACATCATCGGTTACTTCGATGGTACCACCAAATCATGGCGGAGCATAGACGACGCTCCTACAAGCACATGGCCCGACGGACGCCAAGGACGTGACTTCAACGTAGCGTTGAGCGACCTGCCTGTTGACAATACCGGCAAACATTACATCGACATGCCGCCATCGCCGGCCGGAGGACCGCGTATTTACATTTGTTTTGGCGGAAAATTGTGGCGTCCAGGGCCGGGAAACCCGCTGACAGAGGATCCCGGAGACCCGAACTACATGCTGAAGATTGAGACCATTGAGTTCAACATCGGAAATGCAAACGGTAACACCCGAGTTTTCACCAATACTTCGCGTGTAGACCGCTATGCCTACCCGATCGGTGAGGAGATTTATTGTGACAACGGTCGGATTTACGATAAGGTCGGCGAAACCGTTTCGCACGAAATGGTGATTCTGAAATGGAAACGCTTCGTGCACGACGCCTTCCAATATTCCTATGACGCGACCCGCGACTGCATCAACGCTCCCAAGGGTACGGAATACTTCAAAGCCGGCAACCCGGGCGAACACTATTTTGACGCGTGGGCCGACGCTTTCTTTGCGTATTACAAGACGCACACGATGCGGGTTACATGGGCCATCAACAATCCCGAGCAACATGTCCGCACGGCAACCGTCCAAACCATCAATGGCGAAGACGTTTTGGTCTGGAGCACAGGTGAACGTTTTCCGCGTGCGGCATTCAACCGCATTCTGCGCGATTCGGAAGACCGGTACTGGTATCCTGATGGCGACAAAGAGGTTCCGATGGACTTTATGGCCAGTATCCTGCGTGGCGCAGTACGTCTGACCGAAGAACTTCAGAATTGGCGCGACAATACAAGATATTGGGAAAGTGACATCCGCAGCGACTATATGGCCTTCTGGCACTCCGATCTGGTCAGCTTCGAGTCTAAGACCTATGCCTACGACTTGGACGATATTTTCGAACAGTCTTCGACGCAGGTCTGCGACCGCCCTGACAGCGTGATCGTGTCGTTGGGCGGTTTCGGTGTGGAACACGAGCAGATCCTTGACAAGGTGTACATCACCCCGCTCCCGGAAGATGCCCAAGTGGCACAATATGCCACCCTGCAAATGGAGGCCCATGCCATTGACGAACACGATTTGGACATGCCGATGCCCGACGACGCCGTGATAACCTGGACGGTGACGAATCCGCAGGGCAATCCGGCCAACAACTTGATTTCCAACACGGGCCTCTTCGGCCCCACCAGTGTGACCGGCGACTATACGGTCACGCTCACCGTGGTAAGTGGCGGGCGGACATTTACGGCAACGCGCGTGGTTACGGTCAAGGATCCGATGGATGTGCCGCAGGTATGTTCCGACCAGATCGGCGACACGGATGAACAGTGGCGCTTGGAGATTATCGGTAAAAAGGTCTATTTCACCTTGGTTACGAACCGTCAGGGCGTCCGCGATTTCTTCTACTGCAAGGATGGTATTCACAACCATGCCGGACACCGCTCGGTAATGCCCAATGTTCCGTATCCCATTGACGATGCGGTTCAAGGCGACGAACTGTATTTCTGGATCGGACAAGCCAACGGCGGTTTGTTGAATGTACACATTCCAAAACTTGGTACATGCGAAGGCTTGCCCATTATGGAGGATGTCATCGCACTGTTGGCCGACAATCACACCATGGCCGAAACCGATGCGCCCTATACCATTCCTGTGCGCGCCTATTCCAACTACCGGACAGATGCTCCTGATGGTCCTTTCGCCTTGCCCGACCCGCAAGGCATCTGCACCGAGCCGCTGACCTTCAGCGGGCAGGGTGTCAACCCGACGACCGGTGTGTTCACGCCTACGACAGCCGGCACCTATCCCATTACTATTACCTATCCGGCCGTAAAGGGCAATGTCACCACAACCATTACCATTACGGTAACACCGGCCGGCTGTACCAATCCGATTACGGTGGATTTGGGTCCCGACCGGAGCATTTGCGAGGGTGAAAGCACCATATTCGATGCCGGAGCCGGATATGCCACCTATCAATGGGCCGGTGCCAACCTTACCGGCAACGGACGTACCTTTGAGGCCAGCGTTGCCGGCACCTACACGGTAACGGTTACCGACGGCGACCGTTGTACGGCCACCGATGAGATTGTTTTGACAGTCAATCGGAATCCGAACCCGACGGTTGCCGACCAAGAAACCTGCCCGGGGCAGGAAGTCACCTTCACGGCCCCGAACGGCTACAGCAGCTACCAATGGGACGGCAATGCCGGTACGCGGAACTTCACCACCGCTGTGGGCGGCCCGCACACGCTGAGCGTGACTGACGGCAACAACTGTACCGGCACCGCCGACTTCACCCTGACGGTCAACGACCGCCCAACCCTGAACGTGAACGATCCGGCGCCCGCCTGTGCCCCCAATACGGTCAGCATTGTGCAAAACGAAGCCGGTTACACCTTCAATTACTACGAAAGCAACCAGACGACGCAGGTGGCCAATCCCGCCGCCATCGCCGTTTCGGGCACCTACTACATTTCCAAGACCAGTACGGCCTCCGGTTGCGTCAGCGACAAAATGCCGGTTGAAGTTTCGATCAACACGGCACCGACCATTTCCATCACCGCAGGACCGACCTGCGCCGCCGACCTGACTACTTACTCGCTGCAGGTAACGGTCAGCGGAGGTACGGTTACCACTACGGCCGGTACGGTTACCGCCCAGGGCGGTAATGTATGGCAGATCGCCGGTGTTCCCGCCGGAACCAACATTACCGTTACCGTAACGGACTTCTGTACGCAGGATCTGCCTGTTAAAGCTCCCGACTGCACCTGTCCGCCTGTTGACGTTCCCGTAAGCGGTGGCGACAAATCCTATTGCGGTGGCGATTATCCGACCCTCAGTGTTACCGTCAATGCCGGCGAAACCGCCGACTGGTACGATGCCGCTGCAGGCGGCACCCTGCTGCAAGCCGGCAGTCTGACTTACATCCCGGCCCAAGCCGGTGAATTCTACGCCGAGGCCCGCAATGTCACTACGGGCTGTGTAAGTACCAGAACGCTTCTGACGGTGACCGAATTGCCCGAAGTCAACCTCGGCAACAATTTTTCGGTTTGTCCGAACGAGGAAGTGGAACTGACTGCCGTCACCCGTGCGGTAAATGTAACCTACGAATGGACCAACGCCACGGGCACTGATGCCAACGCCACGGCAACCGCTCCGGCACAATGCAATCAAAGCAAAACGGTAACGGTGACGATCCGCGACAACAACTCCTGCTCGCGCGAAGCCAGCGTCACCATCACGGCCGAGGATAACGAGAATCCGGTAATTGAAGGCGCTCCGGCCAACGGTGTCGAAGCCATATCGCTGGGCAACTGCCGCTATGAGATGCCCAATGTACTGGCCGGCCTGACGTTCACCGACAACTGCACGGCCGCCGCCCAACTGACGGTAGCGCAGCAGCCCGCTGCCGGTACGGCTCTGACGGAGACGACCGAAGTGGTGGTTACCGCCACCGACGGATGCGACAATACAGCCGAGGTCCGCATCAACGTATTGGTACCGGCGGCGTTGGACGAAGTGACTATCTCGGGCGAAACCACGACCTGCCCGGGTACGGATGTGATGCTTGAGGCGGTCAGCCGCTCGGCCGGCAATCTGACCTACACCTGGGAGGGGGCCGACCCCGTTGCCACCACGGCGACCGGTGCTGTGTTGCATGCTTCTGCCGATTGCAACGGCGAAGTAAGTGCCAAGGTCACCATCAGCAATGATTTCGGTTGCTCCGTGACCAGTCCGGTACACACCGTAAAGGCCCAAGACAACGAGAATCCGACCATTGCCCTGATGCCGGGCACGGCCGTTGACCAGGCCGCAGTAGCCGCCGGCAACTGTGAGTACACCGTACCTGACTTGACCTCGATGGTTGATCTGGCTGACAACTGCTCGAACCTCGACTACCTGATGGCCCACCTGACGCAGACGCCTGCCGCCGGTTCGCGGATTGAACGCACCGG
>JAGDAS010000109.1 GCA_017959385.1 Paludibacteraceae bacterium | reverse complement strand
GAACCATGACCGGGTTGGAGACCCCCGCCTTGGCTAGGCCGTCCCTGATCCTGCCGGGCATTGCGCCGATGTAGGTGCGCCGATGACCGCGAATATCGGCCTCATCGTGCAGACCGCCCAGTGAGATGCGGGCGTATTTGCGCCCCAGCGCTTCCGCCACCGATCTGCCCAACGAGGTTTTGCCCACCCCCGGAGGACCGTAAAGACACAGAATGGGCGATTTGAGGTCGCCCTTGAGTTTGAGTACGGCCAGATGCTCCAGAATGCGTTCCTTGACATCGTCCAGACCGAAATGGTCGCGGTTGAGCACCCGTTCGGCGCGTTTGAGGTTGAAGTTGTCTTTGGTGTATTCGTTCCAGGGCAGGTCGATGAGTGTCTGGACGTAGTTCATCTGGACGGTGTAGTCGCTCGAGTGTTGGGGAGTGGCGGCCAGTTTGTCCAGTTCCTTCTCCACTTGCAGCCGCACTTCGTCGGTCCAATGCTTGCCGGCGGCTTTTTCGCGCAGCATCGTGATGTCCTGATCCTGCGAGTTGCCCCCCAATTCCTTCTGGATGGTCTTCATCTGCTGTTGCAGGAAGTATTCGCGCTGCTGCTTGTCGATGTTCTCCATGGCTTGGTTCTGGATGGAGGCTTTGATTTCCAGCAGTTGGGATTGTTTGGTGAGCGCCTGCAGCAACAGGTTAGCCCGGGTCTCGAGCGACTCGGCCTGCAGCAGCAGTTGCTTGTCTTCGAGCGGAAGCCCCAGGTTGGCGGCTACGAAATTGACAAAATAGCGGGTGCTTTCAATGTTGCGCAGGGCGAAGTTGATCTCCTGCGGCATATCGCCCGACATACGCACCATCCGCGAGGCCATGTCCTTGATGGCGGCGATGAGCGCCTTGAAATCCTTGTTGCGCGGTGCCTTGTTGTTCTCCTCAATGGGTTGCGCCGTGGCTACGATATAGGGGTCTTCCTGCACGAAGTGGCCGATGGCAAACGGAACTTTGCCTTGCAGAATAATGGTTGTGGAGTTGTCGGGCATTTCCAGAATGCGGACAATCTGCGCCACGGTACCCGTCTGGAACAGGTCGGCCGGGGTGGGGTCCTCCACATTCTTGTCGCGTTGTGCAACGGCACCGATGAGCTTGCTTTTTTTGTACATTTCGCGTACCAGGCGCAGCGATTTTGGCCGTCCGATGGACACAGGCATGACGATGCCGGGGAACAGCACCATGTTGCGCAGGGCCAGTATCGGCAAGGTTCCTTCCGGATCCAGTTGGACGGTCTGGTCGTCGCCCTCGTCGGCGATCATGGGGATGAACTCCCCGTCCGCGTCGTCGAGCGAGGTGACGTAGATGTTCTTGATTTCTTTCATGTGTCAGAGGGATGCTTCGAATTGTTTCAGGAAACGGACATCGTTCTCAGAGAACATACGCAGGTCTTTTACCTTGAATTTGAGGTTGGCAATGCGTTCCACACCCATTCCGAAGGCATAACCGGTGTACACCTTCGAATCGATGCCGCAGGCTTCCAATACGGCCGGGTCCACCATGCCGCAGCCCAGAATCTCCACCCAGCCGGTGTGCTTGCAGAAGTTGCAGCCGCTGCCTCCGCAAATGTCGCACGAAATATCCATTTCCGCACTGGGTTCGGTGAACGGGAAATAGGACGGACGCAGCCGGATTTTGGTCTCTTCGCCGAACATTTCCTTGGCGAAGTACAGGAGTGCCTGCTTGAGGTCGGCGAACGATACGTTTTTGTCGATATACAGACCTTCCACCTGGTGGAAGAAACAATGCGCACGGTAGGAGATGGCCTCGTTGCGGTACACGCGTCCGGGACAGAGTACGCGGATGGGCGGCTTCTGCGTGGTCATGACGTGCGACTGTACGCTCGACGTATGCGTGCGCAGCAGGATGTCGGGATTCTTTTCCACGAAGAAGGTGTCCTGCATGTCGCGTGCCGGGTGCTCGGGCGGAAAGTTCAACGCACCGAACACATGCCAGTCGTCCTCCACCTCGGGGCCTTCCGAAATGGTGAAGCCGATGCGGGAGAAGATGTCGATGATTTCGTTGCGGACAATGGTCAGCGGGTGGCGCGTGCCCAGTTCGACGGCCGATGCCGAGCGGGTCAGGTCGATCGCTTCGACGGCGTTGCCGGTGGTGTCGTAGGCCAGCTTCAGTTCGTTGATCTTGGCCTGGGCAGTGTCTTTCAGGTGGTTGATGAGCTGGCCCATCGTGCGCTTCTCGTCGGCGTTGAGCGACTTGAACTCATTGAATAGCGCTGTGATCTCCCCCTTTTTGCTCAGGTATTTGATACGGAGCTGCTCCACTTCCTCTTTGCTGCCGGGGCGTACCTGGTCCAGTTCCTGCAGCATCTTGTCGATTTTCTCCTTCATCATAGGACGGTGTATTTTCTTAGCGGTGCAAAATTACAATAAAAATCCCGGAAAAAAAAGTATGTCACGCCAACTTTCGTAAAATGGCGGTGCTGCTCCGTTGAAGGGCGGTTTGTGAATAAATCGTTCGTAAGATTTTAGCGGAAGCGTGGTGGGATGTGGTGGTTTTTTGCTATATTTGCAGACTAATAAAATCGTGCTTATGGGAAGAGTCATTGTATTGGCCAATCAGAAAGGCGGTGTGGGCAAGACGACCACGGCTGTCAATTTGGCCGCATCGTTGGCGGTGCTGGAGAAGAAAGTGCTTATTGTGGACGCCGATCCCCAGGCGAACGCTTCATCGGGTCTCGGAATCGACATTACGCAGCTGGATGCAACCATCTACGAGTGTCTGATCAACGGGTTGGATGTTCATAAAGCGATTCACCATACGGAGCTGGACCATTTGGACGTGCTTCCGTCGCACATTGATTTGGTGGGGGCGGAGATTGAGATGCTCAAATTGGAGCACCGCGAACAGGTGATGCGTAAGGTGTTGGAACCGCTCCGTTCGGCCTATGACTATATTTTTATCGACTGCTCGCCTTCGCTAGGCTTGATTGTGGTCAACTCGCTGACGGCGGCCGATTCGGTGATTATTCCCGTTCAGGCCGAATATTATGCGTTGGAGGGTATCAGCAAACTGCTCAACACCATCAAAATCATCAAGGGACGCCTCAATCCGTCGTTGGAGATCGAGGGCTTCCTGATGACGATGTACAACAGTCAGTTGCGGCTTGCCCGTCAGGTGTACGACGAGGTGAAGGGGCACTTCCGTGAAATGGTTTTCGATACGGTCATCCAGCGCAATGTCCGCTTGAGCGAGGCTCCGAGCTACGGCCGCCCCGTTGTCCTCTACGATGCCGATTCCATCGGTTCGCAGAACTATATGCAGCTGGCACAGGAATTAATTAAAAGGAACAAGTAATACATGGCAAACAAAAAGCCTATCGGACTGGGCAAGGGCCTGGGCGCCCTGCTCGACAGCAACCCGATTGTGGAGACGGGCGGTTCTTCGTCCATTTGTGAGATTGATCTGGACCGTATTGACGCGAATCCCAACCAACCCCGTACCGTATTCGATGCGGAGGCGCTGGAGGAGTTGGCGGCATCCATCCGCGAGATCGGTGTTGTGCAGCCTATAACATTGAGAGAGGTGGCCGGAGGCCGCTATCAGATTGTGGCCGGTGAGCGTCGTTACCGGGCTTCCAAAATGGCCGGTTTGAACCGTATCCCCGCTTATGTGCGCGCCATGGACGATGAGACCTTGATGGAGGTGGCGCTGGTGGAAAACCTGCAGCGCGAGGACTTGAACGCCATTGAGATCGCCCTGGGATACCAGCGGATCATGGACGAGTGCCGCTATACGCAGGAGCGTCTGGCCGAACGCGTTGGCAAGAAGCGTGCCACGGTGGCCAATTACCTGCGGTTGCTCAAACTGCCGGCCGAGGTGCAGCTGGGTTTGCAGGACAAGTCGATTGAGATGGGACATGCGCGCGCATTGGCCGGTATCGACGATCCGGCGGTGATGATCAAACTGTACGAGGAGACGGTGGCCAAAAGCCTTTCGGTCCGCGAACTGGAACGCCGGGTGGCCGCCTTGCAGCATACCGGAGCACAGCCGGCCGGAGAGGCTGTCGGGAATGTTTATGCCGAATTGGCCGGACGTCTGTCCCAGCAATTCGCCACAACGGTCAAAATCGATCGTTCGGCATCGGGCAAAGGTAAAATTGTGCTGGCGTTCGCATCCGACGACGAGCTGGAGCATATTATCGCTTTGTTGGATCAGATGCACTGATGCTGAAGCGGTTGCTGTTCATATCAGTGAGTGTTTTTCTGCTGTCGTTCCCGGGGTATGCCGCCGGAGGGACGGTGGAGGGGGTGGACTCGACGGTTTGGGTGAATCTTTCCGCCGATACGGTGACGGTGGCGGTCATTCCGGACCAACCGACGGCCACGGCCGATTCGGCCCCGTTTTCCGAAAAGGAGGGAAGTGAATCGGTGATTGTCCGCCGCGAACGGAAATTCGATCCTTCCAAAGCCGCCTGGTATGCAGCGGTGTGTCCCGGACTTGGACAGATATACAACCGCCAGTATTGGAAGTTGCCGCTGGTCTATGGCGGATTTGTCGGCTTGGGTTATGCGGTTTCACGGATGGATGCCAATTATGCGGCATACCACAAGGCCTATGTCCATGTAACGGACGCCGATCCCAACACCACCGGATACCGGGAGGTGATGAACGGGGTGGAGCTGACCGACGCCAACCGCGATTATTACACACGCGTTTTCAAGAACTATCAGGATAATTACCGGCGTTACCGTGATCTGTGTATTGCTGGTATCGGGGTATGGTACCTGTTGACGGTGCTCGACGCCTACGTTGATGCGCACATGCGCGACTACGACATCAGCCCCGATCTTTCACTCAAAATCGGTCCTTCGGTGCTGCCACCTTCGCCCAATCACGAAACGGAGACAGCGCTGGGTATCAAATGCAAATTCAGTATCAAATGAAAAGATATTCAATCGTTCTGACGTTATGCTGTCTGGGCGCCGCCATGCAGGCGCAGGAGGAGATGTACTATACAGAGGTGCAGGACACGGCCTCGGTGCAGCAGTTTGACCATGCCATGGAGGACATGTTTGTCCAATGGCAGGGACAGTACCGGCAGCTGCAGCCTTGCGACGGGGATTCGGCCTATATGCCCGCATTCCTGAAGGAGGATATTGTCCAACGGCTTTCCGCACTGCCCAATGTGATTGAGATGCCCTACAACCAGGTGGTCCGTTCCATGATTGACATGTATGCCGGCCGCCGTCGCAAGCAGGTTTCCTATATGCTGGGACTCTCGTCCTACTATTTCCCGCTGTTCGAGGAGGAGTTGGAGAAAGGCGGGCTTCCGCTGGAGTTGAAATTCCTGCCCGTCATCGAGTCGGCGCTCAATCCCCAGGCCAATTCGCGTGTCGGTGCGGCGGGTTTGTGGCAGTTTATGCCGGGTACGGGCAAACTCTACGGTTTGGAGATCAACAGCCTGATCGATGAACGCCGCGACCCCTATCGGGCCACGCAGGCGGCGGTACGCTACCTGAAGGATTTGTACAGCATCTACAACAACTGGCTGTTGGTGATCGCCGCCTACAACTGCGGTCCCGGCAATGTCAACAAGGCGATCCGCCGGGCCAACACCTCCCGCGACTATTGGGCGATCTACAACTTTCTGCCCAAGGAGACGCGTGGCTATGTGCCGGCGTTTATCGCCGCCAATTACATTATGACCTACGCCGACGAGTACAAGATCTGCCCGGCCGACGTGCCTTTGGCACCGGCTTTGGATACCATCATGGTCAACGAGCGGGTGCATTTCGAACAGCTTTCGCAAAAACTGGGTATTCCGGCGGAGGAACTCCGGCTGCTCAATCCGCAGTACCGCATCGGATTGATTCCCGGCAATGCGAAACCTTATTCGCTTTGTATGCCTACGTCTTTGATTTATAATTATTTGGAAAACAAGGACTCCATTGTGGCCTACAACAAGG
>JAGDAS010000004.1 GCA_017959385.1 Paludibacteraceae bacterium | reverse complement strand
GATCCAACTTTCCGGGTTCTGGATATTTTTCTCATTCCATACCTGAAAATAGAGTTCCGTCTTTCCCTCTTCCGCATCGGTGTTGATTTTTCCGATGGCCTGTTTGGTGGTTACTTTGTCACCCACCTTGACATAAACGCTTGACAAGGTGGCATAGACGGTCCGGTAGGCACCGTGTTTGATGATAACCACGTTGTTGCCGGGTTGTGTGGCAAAGCGTTGCGAAACTTCGCCGTTAAATACCGCACGGGCTTCCGTTCCCTTGGGACATTGAATGTAAATACCTTTGTTATTGGTGGTTACATAGGCCAGTACCGGGTGTGGATGAATGCCGTAATGCCCGGTGATGGTTCCTTTGGCTGTTGGCCAGGGCAGGCGGCCCTGGTTGGCGGCGAAGTTGGACGAAACCAGTTTTTCTTCTTTGGTCAGTGTTTCGTAGGCCGGTGAATTGCCGGGTTTCTTGGTGCCTGTAGGCGTGGTCCCTCCCGCCGCCTTCGTTTTTTTAGCGGCCTCTTTACGGGCCTCTTCCGCTATTTTCTTTTCTATCAGGGAGTTGAGCCGGTTGGCCTCCTTTTGTTGTTTCTGCAGCTGGCTCTTCAGGTTTTTTTCCTTCTTTTTCAGATCATTGACCATTTTGTCCTGTTCCGCCTTCTTTTTATTCAGCCGGTCGGTTTCCTTTTTCTTGTCGCTGCGGGCCTGCATGCGCTCCATCCTGACGGTTTCAGTTTCCTCCAGTTTGGCGTCAAGATCGCGTTTGGTTTGTTCGATTTCACCGACCATTTTACGGCAATAGCCGGCATATTGGCGTATGTAGCGGTACCGCCGTATGCTTTCGTCAAGCCGGTCGGCCGATAGGATGAACATGAGTTGGCGGTACTTATTCTTCTTGTAATAGGTGTAGTAGGTCAGATCGGCGTACTCTTTCTTCATCGACTCCAGCTTGCGCTGTTTGGCCGCACTCTCGTTCTTGAGTTGCGTCATCTTCTGGTTGTATGCGTCAATTTCACGGTCGAGGGTCTTGATGAGGCTGTTCCGCTGTTTGATTTCCGCTTGGAGCAGATTGACCTGGTTCAAGGTCGCTTTTTTCGATTTCTGCGTCTCTGAAATCAGTTTGCTGGTGGTTTCCAACTTCTTCAGCGCCTGCTTTTTCTGTTTCTGCAGGTCGCCGATGGATTGTGACCACACCAGGGAGGCGGCCAACAATGCCAGAGCGATAAAAAGCGAGCGTTTCATCTTAGAATTTGGTCAGGTCTTCCCAGAATTTGTCCACGTTTACTTTCTTGTATTTGGCCGTTGCCGGACGTTCGACCGATACGGCTCCGTTCACTTCGGCTTTGCTGTATCCCAGGGTCATCGCTTCGATCATTTTCGGAGAGGCGAGTTTCAGGTTCATGGTTTCCGGGAAACGGGTGCCGGGATTGAAGTTGCGGTACTCGGCCATACCGTAGGTCTTGTAGTCAGTTGTGTGGAAATAAGACCGGATCAGTTGTTGCTGCGGATTGCTCAGGAACTCCGCCTTCACGGGTTCCTGCACATAGCTTAGTTGACGGTTCTGGCCGTCCGATTCCGTCCGATATCGGTCGAATCCCACACCGAAGGGGTCGAAGTACCGCCCCAGCAGCAGGCTTTGGACGGCATCCAGCGAAATCGGAAGCCCAGGATGCGCATCAAAGTTGAAGACGGCGTATTGGTTGTGGTATTTGTCTATGAGCAGCAGTTCTTTGCGGTCGCAGTAGATGCGGCCGATCTCTATTCCCAGAAAGGCTTGTATGGAGATGACCAGAGCACTGTCAACAATGGATTTTACGGTCACTTTGGCACCCATGGTGGTGCTGTTGAGCGACAGACTGGCGCGTCCGCTGAATGTCTGGATACGGGCGTTGTATCGTTCTGTTTCGGCCGCTACGCTATGCTCGACCGTGCGTTGTGCCGTTGTGGTTTGGTGCGTTTTGCAGCTTCCCAGTGCAAGCAGGAGAGCCAGTGTGACGAGGATACGGGATTTATTCTTCATATCGTTGGTTTTGAATTTTCCGTTTCAGAGCTTCGCTTTCATTGCCGTCGTTGAGCGACTGCCACCAGCAGCGCATGGCGTCTTCCTGGCTGCCCAAAAAGTAGAGGATATCTCCGAAATGTTCGGTGATTTCCGGGTTTTTGGGCGTTTCTTTGTCGTATTCCATGGCACGCTGAATGTAGAAGAAAGCATTGTGGTACTGTTTCCGCTTCATCAGGATGTAGGCGTATGTGTCCAGGAAGGAGGCATTGAGCGGGTCTTGGTCCACGGCCTGGGCGCTCATCTTCTCCGCTCGCTCCAGATCCAGGTTGTCCAAGGCCATATAGTAGGCGTAATCGTTCAATACGCCGGCATCCTTGGGGTTCATCGAAAGTGCTTTCTGCAGGTAGTTCATACAGGCCAGTTTGTCCGCTTTGATCCTAAGTTCGAGCGAACTCAGAAACTTGTAGCAGACAAACGCCATTTCCTTCTGTGTATAGGCATCCATGTAGTTCTCCGCCTTTTTCAGAAAAAAGTAGGCAGCCGAGTCCCGGCGTTCCTCCATTGCCAACACACCCGAGAAGTAATAGAATTCGGGCGATTCGGGGACAGCGTCCATAGCATCCTTCAGAATCTGGTGCATGCCGGTAGAGTCGTGTTCCTCGTAGGTGATTTTGAACAGGTTCCACCAGCAGTCGGAGCATTCGGGGTCCAGGTAGGTCGCCGTTCGGAGCTCTTCCTTGGCCTCTTCGTTGCGTTTGAGGTGCATCAGCATGTCGGCATAGATGAAGTGTGCCGTTGGATTCTCGGGCTCCGACTCTATCATGGACAGAAAGATCTGCTCAATTTGGTCCAACCGTACTTGCGGTGGCTGGGAATAGAAATTGATCGCCCCCTGCAGGAACTGCATTTTGTTTTCAAACTCAATGTCCTTGGCTTTGAACACCCGTTGCAGGTAGTCTTCCATCTGCTTCGGGTCGTGCTCCTTGTTGTAGTATTCGTAGAGGGCCACCAGCGCGTAGCCGTTCTCCGGGCTGATTTCCATGGATTTGTTGTAGAAATTCAATGCACTTGCCCGGCGGTTGTAGAGCATTTCAATGTCGCCTTTGTACACCCAGAGCATGGCGTCTTGCGGGAAGCGGCGGATAAGGGCATCCATTTCGGCCAGTGCGCCGCGCCGGTCGTTCATCTGTAGGTGCAGGCGTGCCTTTTCCATGGTGAAATTGCGGCTCATTCCCATGCGCTTCTCCATCTTGTTGATGACCTCAATGGCTTTGCGGTATTGGCCCGAGCCGGAGTAGAGCATGGAAAGGTCGTAGAAGGCGTCCTCCCTTTCTGGAAATTTCTCCAGAATTTTTTCGTAAGCGTCAATGGCTTGCGAGGTCTCCTTGTGTTTGCTGTACCAATGGGCCAGGGTGGCAAGGTAGTGGTAGTTGTCCGGATCCAGTTTGGTGGCCCGGCGCAGAAAGTACAAGGCGCCTTCGTCGTTTCCTCCCAGGATGTAGAGCTCGCCGAGTCCGTAGCATACCGCGGGACTTTCCGGGTTGATGTTGTAGCATTTCAACATCATGTTGGTGGCCATCAACAGGTTATCCACGTTCTTTTGCCGGAAGGATTCGATAAAGAGGCTGTCAAATTTGAAAATATCCTCTTCGTCGAGCACAATGGTCTCCTGGTCCCGCTTGGCGGACACCGGAGCGGCCGTCAAACAGATCCATGCCAGAAGCAGTATGTATCGGAGTTGTTTGATCACTTCTTGCCTGTGTGTCCAAAACCGCCCGCTCCACGTTCTGTTTCGGACAGCACTTCGACGCTTTCCCAAGTCACCTGCTCGTGACGGGCGATGACCATTTGGCAAATGCGTTCTCCGTCTTCCACAACAAAGGGCTCTTGCGAGAGGTTGATCAGGATAACGCCGATTTCACCGCGGTAGTCGGCATCGATGGTGCCCGGTGAGTTGAGCACGGTGATTCCCTTCTTAAGGGCCAGACCGCTGCGTGGACGGATTTGTGCCTCAAAACCGGCGGGCAGTTCAATGAACAATCCGGTCGGAATCAATTTGCGCTCCAATGGCTGCAGCGTTACGGGTTCACTCAGGTTGGCGCGCAGGTCCATACCGGCGGAAAGACCGGTGGCATATGCCGGGAGCGGATGCGCCGATTGGTTTACAATGCGGATGGAGGTCATAACATTACTTGTTGGAGACGTGCATGATAAGCGCTATCAGCAGGTAGCCGAACACTCCTATGCCGCCCATGCAGGCCAGGATGACGGTAGCGACACGGACGAGCGTGGTATCCCAGTGGAAGAATTCCGCAAAACCGGCGCAAACACCCAAAATCATTTTGTTGTTGCTAAGTTTCAAATTTGCCATATCAGTAGATTGATTTGATTAACGTTGCAAAGTTACATTTTTTCTCCTAATGCCGCAACTCAATTTCAAACCAGGACAAAGTCCAGTTGTTTCTTGTCCAGATTGGCATTGGACACCTGTATGCGCACGGCGTCGCCCAATTGGTACTTCTTATGACTGCGTTCGCCGATAAGGCAGTAATTCTTGTCGTCGTAGAAGTAGAAATCGTCGTCCAGTTCGCGCATGGGCACCAGCCCCTCGCATTTGTTGGAGGTGATCTCCACAAACAAGCCCCATTCCGTCACGCCCGAAATAACACCGTCGAACACTTGTCCCCGTTTGTCGGACATGTACTCCACCTGTTTGTATTTGATCGAGGCTCGCTCGGCCGATGCGGCGAGTTGCTCGCGATCGGAGCAGTGCTGGCAGTAGGTTTCGTATTGATCCTCATCCGCGTTTTTGCCACCCTTCAGGTAGTGGGCGAGCAGGCGGTGCACCATCATGTCCGGGTAGCGGCGGATGGGAGAGGTGAAGTGGGTGTAATAGTCGAATGCCAGACCGTAATGGCCAATGTTCTCGGTGGTGTACACCGCTTTGGCCATGGAGCGGATGGCCAAGGTGGAGATCATGTTTTCTTCCTTGGTTCCGGCTACTTTGTCGAGCAGTCCGTTGATGGCCGACGACATTTCCTCCTTTTTCCCGGAAGGTTTGAGCTTGTAACCGAATTTCTTGATGAATTGGGACAAATCGGCGATTTTATCCGGATCGGGTTCGTCGTGTACACGGTACACGAAGGTTTTCCCTTTCCCCTCGTTCATCCGCCCGATGTGCTCGGCTACCGTACGGTTGGCCAACAGCATGAATTCCTCCACCAATTTGTTGGCGTCTTTCGATTCTTTGAAATACACACTCAGCGGTTTACCGTTTTCGTCGATTTCAAAGCGGACCTCGCTGCGTTCAAAGGCGATGGAACCGTGTTCAAAACGTTTTTTGCGCAGCTGTTTGGCCAGTTGGTCAAGTGCCAACACTTCCGCTTGATAGTCGCCTTGGCCGGTTTCGATGATTTCCTGTGCCTCTTCGTAGGTGAAACGTCGGTTGGAACGGATGACAGCCTTGGTAATCCGGTAGTTGAGCACTTCCGCCCGGTCGTTCATCTCAAACAGAACGGAATAGGTGAGTTTGTCCTCGTCGGGGCGCAGGGAACATACTTGGTTGCACAAACGCTCGGGCAGCATGGGGATGGTCCGATCCACCAGATATACGGAGGTAGCACGTTCATAGGCTTCCTTGTCAATGGGCGAGTGCTCTTTTACATAGTGGGTGACATCGGCGATATGGACTCCCACCTCATGCCGGTTGTCCCCCAGGCGGCGGTAGGAAAGCGCATCGTCAAAGTCTTTGGCGTCACGCGGATCAATGGTGAAGGTAACGGTGCCGCGGCAGTCCTCACGCTGTCGGAGTTCCTTATCGGTAATGGTGGCATCCAACTGTTCGGCGGCTTCGACCAAATCCTGCGGGTAGGAGTAGGGCAGTCCGTATTCGGCCAAAATGGCGTGCATCTCGGTGTTGTTGTCCCCCACCTCTCCTAAGATTTCCACGATTTCACCGACGGGGTTCTTGGCCCGTTGCGGCCAGTCTGTCATTTTGACAATTACTTTCTGTCCGTCCTGTGCCCCCCCGAGTTTGTCGAGTGGTACATAGATGTCATTGCTCAGGATGCGGTTGTCAATGACAACGAAAGCCACATTGTTCTGCAGACTCAACACTCCGACGAACGAGGTCCGGTCGCGCTTGAGAATCTCCACTACCTCTCCCTCCTGCTGCCGGCGCTTGTTTTTGGCATACAACAGCACCTTTACGCGGTCGTTTTTCATGGCGTGGTTCAGGTTGCGGTCGGCGATGAAAATTTTCTCACCTCCGTCGTCGGGAATCAGGTGGGCTTTCCCATTCTTATTGCGGTCCAGCGTACCGGTCAGGTAGCGGTCGGCGGTGGTGCGGCGGTATCTGCCCGGTCCGATTTCCTCAATAATTCCCTGTGATTCAAATTCGTTGAGTATGGCCGGAATACGTGTTTTGTCCGATTGCTTGTGCACGCCGGCTGCGGCGGTGATCTGCTTGGCGTTGAAAGGTTTCTTGCCATAGCTTTTCATGGCACGGGCAATAGCGGTGATGATTTCGGTTGGTGTCATGGCAACGGGTGTTTAGTTCATTCCTCGGGCGCGCTTGATTTGGTCGTAGGCCTCGCCCACTTCTTTAAATTTCTCGGTGGCTGACCGCCGCACGCTCTCCCCCAGGGAGGCGACTTTGTCGGGATGGTATTTCATGGCCATGCGGCGGTAGGCCTTTTTTACTTCCTCATCGCTGGCTGAGGCATCGATTTGCAACAGTTGGTATGCCCATTGCAGGTTGGCCGTGCGTTGTTCGTCGGTCCGGTTCCGGTGTTCGGACTGTTGCCCGCCTTCTTCCTTGCGGGTGTGGTGCAGGAAGGCCTGTAGAACGGAAAGGTAGTCGGCGCGGCTTATCCCCATGGCGGCGGCCATGGATGCGATGAGGTTCACTTCGCTGCCGGCCAGGTAGTCGGCTGCGGCAACGCGCAGCAGGAAGTGCAGCAGTTCCAATCGGGCTGAATAGCTCATGTGTTGCCCGATTTGCCGGCAGATCGGCAGATAGTCGCTGTCTTGGGCAACCATCTGCTTGAGCAGTTGTAGGGCTTCGAGTGTCTGCTGTTCACCGAAACGGGATTTCCAGAAATGTTTGAATTCGTCCAATTCACCGCGGGTTATACGTCCGTCCGCCCGCATGACCATGGCGGTGAGCACTAACAATGACAGTTTGAAACTGCCCGTTTGGTTCTTTTGCGATGCATTATAGCCGGTTTGGCCTTCTTCATCGATGGCATCGTTGGCCGATTTGATGAATTTCAGTGCGGCGATCATGCCACAGGTGCCTCCGATAAACAATCCTATCGGGCCGAAGAGCATCCACGATATTCCGGTGATGGCTATGCCCAGACAGGCTGCCAGCATCCGCATATCGTTGCGGTCTTTTTTTTTCAATGCTTCTTTTTTGTCGTGTGTCATACCCTGACTGTGCAAATATTGTGCCAAAGGCAAAGATAAAGAAAAAAGCCGGACGTTGTGAAAAAAACGTCCGGCCTGTATGAGTTTGTCAGCGGATTAGAACTCAGCGGTTTTGGGCGTCCGCGGGAAGGGGATTACGTCGCGGATGTTCTGCATACCGGTTACAAACAGCATGAGGCGCTCGAAGCCGAGACCGAAGCCGGCATGCGGACAGGAACCGTAGCGGCGGGTGTCGAGGTACCACCACATATCCTTCATGGGGATGTGGAGTTCTTCAATGCGGGTCATCAGTTTGTCGTAGCTTTCCTCACGTACGCTTCCACCGATGATTTCTCCAATCTGCGGGAACAACACGTCGGTACCCTGCACGGTTTTTCCGTCGGTGTTCTGTTTCATGTAGAATGCCTTGATTTCTTTGGGATAATCGGTCATGATGACTGGGCATTTGAAATACTCCTCCACCAGGTAGCGTTCGTGCTCACTGGCCAGATCGCAGCCCCAATAGACCGGGAATTCGAATTTACGGCCTTTTTTGACCGCCTCTTCCAAGATCTTGACGCCTTCGGTATAGGGCAGCCGTTTGAACTGCGTGTTGACGACGCCCTTGAGGCGTTCAATCAGGCTGTTGTCGATCATGTTGTTGAGGAACTCCAAGTCATCGTAGCAGTGGTCGAGGGCCCAGCGGACACAGTATTTTACGAAATCCTCCTCCAAGTCCATCAACTCGGTGAGGTCCATGAAGGCGATTTCCGGCTCAATCATCCAGAACTCGGCCAGGTGGCGCGGTGTGTTGGAGTTTTCGGCGCGGAAGGTCGGACCGAAGGTGTAGATGGCACCCAGCGCGGTGGCTCCCAGTTCGCCTTCGAGTTGGCCCGATACGGTCAGGCTGGTCGGCTTGCCGAAAAAGTCGTCGCTGTAATCGACTTTGCCGTTTTCGTCGAACTTGATTTTCGACAGGTCCTGTGTCGTTACCGAAAACATCTGTCCGGCACCTTCGCAGTCGCTGCCCGTGATGATGGGGGTATGGAAATAATAGAATCCGTGTTCGTGGAAGTAGGTGTGGATGGCATAGGCCATGTTGTGGCGCAGACGGAGCACGGCGCCGAAGGTGTTGGTGCGCGGACGCAGGTGGGCGATTTCACGCAGGTATTCCATCGAGTGGCCCTTTTTCTGCAGCGGGTAGCTTTCGGGGTCGGCAGTGCCGTACACCTCGATTTTGTTGGCCAGTACCTCAACGGTTTGTCCCTTGCCTTCGGATTTGACCAATTGGCCTTCGGCTGCGATGCAAGCGCCGGTTGTAACGGCCTTGATCGACTCTTCGGGTATCTTGGCGAAATCGACGACGATTTGCAGGTTTTTGATGGTCGAGCCATCGTTCAGCGCGATGAAACCGACGTTTTTGTTGCCGCGGCGGGTACGTACCCAACCCTTGACCACGATCTGCTTGCCGTATTCGGTCATTTGCAGTGCATCCTGTACTTTCGTTCTGCTCATAATAGATGGATTCAAAATTCGTTGCGAATTTACAGATTTTTGCAATGAAAATAAGCGGATTGACGTCAAAATCTTCACAAAGGGGCCGTATTTTGCGAAAAAATGCGGGGAAGTTGTTGCAATATAAATCTAAAATGTTATATTTGTGTATTTTATACTTTCCTCACAAGACAAATTCAAAATAAAATAGCCATGAAAAGATTAGGTATCAGAACATGGTTGAAGGCCGTGCTGGCCTTGGCCTTGATGTCCTTGCTTCCGCAGTGGGCTTCCGCCAATGACTATCTCGAGAAGGACAAGCATTACCGGGCCTATGCCAACGGAGCGGACAGAGTGCATTTTGTGATCCCCGTATGGGCATACGGGAAAGCCTACGACTACTATGCCTACGGCGACAGTTACATTGCCTACAAGAAGAACGGCGACAGCGACTGGACCCGTATCGCCTGGTACAAAACCGACGCCTACGACGAGAACGAGAACAAGAACACGAAGAAGGGAACCGCCTACGTGTGGCCGATTGCCGGCCAGGGAACGATAGTCGTCACCTCCATGTCGTCGGGCGTGGACAAGCGCTTGACCCATAGCGGCAGTTGGAGCGAGCAGCTGATCGTCAAGCAGCGCGAAGACGACGACTGTCCGCAGGTGACCATGCTCGAGCTGGACTGGTATTCGCCCGAATCGCTCGACAACCAGCCGTACCAGGTGAAGATCGAGTCGAAATTCCGCCGAAGCTACACCGATGGAAACGAGATGACCTGCACCACGACCTATCCCGATTTCAGGGGCAACTCCAACATCATGACCCCGCAGTTGTATTCGCCCTACATCTATCAGGTCAACGACAACGGACCGACGGGTTACGGCTTTGCCGCCATCCCCTACATGACCTTCAACGACCCGGTCAGCTATAGCACCTCGTTGAACCCGCAACACGAGCCGGCCACTTCGCGCGGCGGCACGCTCTATGTCATGACCAACGATACCGTCCAAGAGCAGTTCTACGCCACCTTTACGCTTTGGCGTAACAAGAACAACGCCGATTCCACCTCCAAGAAATCCACATCCGTGGACATTCCCCCTTACCACCGGATTTACAACTTCACGGCGGTGCAGGAATTGGACAGTACCGGCACGTGCACCGGCAACAACGTGTTGCACTGGACCATCAAAAACCCGGGTCTGAAAGACTTGGTCGACGGCGACTTCTTTGAGATCCAACGGGCGCTCAACAGTAATTACTCCGACGCCCGCACCATTGAGGTGGTGCAGATGCTGCGCAACGAAAACAAAACCCAATACACCTATACCGATGAAAGCCGCGAGACCTGGAACGGCAACACTGACATGACCGAGATTCCTGTGGATACCCGCTTGACGGTAAAGGAGCCGAAGTTTGTGGTGTACGACGTGGACGGACAGCCGCTGGCGGAATTGAACGCCAGCTTGGTTTCGGATGAGTTGCGGGTGCCGACCGTGCCCGTTTACTACCGCATCCGCCGCGCCTCGGCGTCGGTTTGGGGCTGGGACATCGATTTCACCCAAAAGGTGACGATGAACAATTACAATTTCCTCGCCCCGCTGGCCGAGACGCAGGAGCCCTACACCTTGGACGAGGCTTACGCCGACAACCATCAGGTGCATTTCAGCATCAAGATAGAGAACCGCGAACCGGTGGCGGTCATTCCCGACAAGGACCGCTGCATGCTGACCTGCTCGGTCAACAAGATTCTGCGTGAGGACCCGATCGAGATCACCGTCCAGTTCGAGCAGAAGGAGGGCACCCGGGCCAATCCCGAAGGGACGACCGCCTTCCGCGTCTTGTCGGACGACGAGCGGGTGCTCCAAAACTGGAGCTACCTCCAAGCAGGAACCTATTCCTTCCCGAGAAACTGCATGGTGCAAATCAAGAATGTCAGCGGCATGACCTACAATCAGGAAGAGGTGTTCACCTTCCGGAAAATAGCGAATCCGGCCGTATTCACTTGTACCACCGAGGGCTTTGCCCACGGCTCGCAGTACTTTACCGTCGGGATGGTTTCGGCCGACCCGACTCCGCTCACGCCCGACAAGGGTGAGGGCGACATGGATCTGCAGATCAAATACACCACCGACGGCAAAGTGCCCAGCCCGGATGGCGAAACCGCCTTCCGAGTGGTCAAGCAGGACGGTACGGTGGTGAAGGACTGGTCCTTCCTGACCACCGGCCTGTACCAGTTCCCCACCGGAAGCACGGTGCACGTGAAGAATGCCAGCGCCCGCAACTACGAAGGCGAATACACAACCTCGTTCGTGCTCACGGAGCCGTCGATCATCACCTGCAGCGCCGAAACCTGGATCCACGGCTCGCAGAAGGTCAGCGCGACGATGAGTCCGAACGACCAGATTGTCGACGGCATCACCCGCGAAATCAACTCCCGCTTGTTTACGGTAAAAGACAGTTTGTACCGAAAACTGCTCCAGGAGCACCACCAAATGGAGTACGGCAAGGCCATGTGGGACCGCACGGCCCGCTTGATCTTGACGCGTACCATCGAGGAGACGGGGCAGAAGATGGAGTACATCATTCCCCAAGACAGCATCGTGCGGCAGGCCGACGGCTCCTGGACGGCCTCGTTTACCGATGTGGCCGACAAGGCTTGCTCGCATTACACCTATACGGTAAGAATCGACCAGTCGAAATCCGACCTCCATGTGCAGGATTCGACCAGCCTGCGGCCGATGACGATAACCGGACCGGACCTGTACTTTGACGAGGGTGCCGCCATCCGTCAGATGGAAGCTTCGCAGGGAGATGCCGGCACGGAGATGAAAAGCGGTGTGCTGGTGCGCTGGCAGACCGACACCAACAACTACGACGACTTCCTGCTGCTCCGTAAGCCCAAGGGCTCGTCCGCAGCGGCCGACACCCTCGCGTTGACGACCGAGAGCAGCTTCTTTGACCGTTCGGCCCAGCCGAATGTGCATTACGATTACACGGTCGAGGCCCGCTACAGCTGCAACAGCCGGCATACGGTCAATGCGGCGACGGCCGAGGGCTGGCGTACCCCTTACGGCGAAATCAGCGGATCCATCCTGCTGCCCGACAATACCGGCATGGCTGGTGTGACGGTGGCCTTGCAGGATGGCACCGGCCAAGTCATCCGTACGATAACAACCGATGCCTCGGGTGCTTACAAGTTCGACAGCTTGGCCTATGCCGATCCGGTTTGCGAGGACCCCACCCTGAACCTGACCATCTCCAACACGCCTTACCCGTCCACCATCATGCTCCGGGTGCTCGACGCCAACGGACAGGTCCTGGAAAACTGGGGGAACAAGAATAGCGGCACCTATACCTATAAGACCGGTACGGTCATCGAGGCGAAGACGACCTACGAATCCGACCAGTCGTACAACCAGGTGCATTCCTTCACCCTGCGCAAACACAGCACCTTGACCATTTACACTTCGCGGATTGTCGGCCAGCCGTCCAAGACGGTGTTCTCTTTCAACGAAACCCGCGAGTGCGCGTGCTCCGATCCGGTCGACAACGGCCGTTATTCGGTGATTCCCACTTCGCAATACGGAGAATTCTCCTTCAACAACTCTCCGACGGCAAGCATTACCCTTGCGCCCAACCATGCGGTGGCCTCGGGCATCCATTTTGTGAACAACTCGGTCGCCCGGCTTACGGGACGGGTGCTCTACAAGAACACCACCATCCCCGTGAGTGGCGCCCGTTTCCTGCTCAACGGCGACACGGTGCGCCGGGGCAATGTGCCGCTGGCCACTGGTGTCAACGGCAACTTTGAGTTGTTGGTTCCGCTCAGCCAGCCCTGCCGTTTGCAGGTGATCAAGGAGGGTCACAGCTTTGAGGGCGACGGCATTCTGCGGGTCGATGGCGGCGAAGAGGAATTTGCCTTGACCAAGCCCTTGGACGGCGTGCGTTTCTACGACACCACCAAGGCCCGTTTGGTCGGCCGGGTGGCCGGCGGCAACGACCAACGCGACCTGCCCCGCGGATTCGGCCTGGGCCGCAACAACCTCGGAGACAACCTGCAGCTGGTGCTGCAATTGGAAGGCGACAACACGGCGCAATTGGTACACGATCCCGACGACCTCGACCGGGATACCTTGCAAGTCCGTGTCAACCATGTTGTCTATCAGCCGGGCGCAGACAGCCTCGTGGTGGGCAGTACACAGGTGTTGTTCGAGAAAAAACGCATTACCATCCATCCCGATCCGCAGACGGGTGAGTTCGCGGTCGACCTGTTCCCGGTCAAGTACAAGGTGGTGCAGGCCACGGCGACGGGTTATGCCACCCTGTTCGGCTCCGAGCAGGGCAGCGAGACTTTCGATCTGACCGAAGCGCCCAAGATTGTCTATACGGCCCGCTACGACCAAGCGGCCGGCGAAATCATCGTGGGCAGCAACTCCCCCAATGCCCTGGAGCGGCATTATCCCTC
>JAGDAS010000108.1 GCA_017959385.1 Paludibacteraceae bacterium | reverse complement strand
TGGCGGTGTTCTTGCCTTCCATGTCGGTGTTGGCCGAGCAGTGCATGGCGGCGATGCCCTTGAGCGGGAGATAGTAGTTCATCATCGAGAACATACCTTTCTTCATCTCACCGCCGTACCAGGTGTTGAGAATCACCTGCTCGCGGCTGGTAACGTTGAACGCCACGCAGGTGTCGCTGCGCAGACCGAGTTCCTTGTAGTTCTCGACCTTCGCCTTGGAAGCGCAATAGACCACGAAGTCAGGCTCCTGGTCGAACTCCTTCTGGTTCTTCGGACGGATGAACATGTTGGTCACGAAGTGGGCCTGCCATGCCACCTCCATGATAAAACGCACCTTCATGCGGGTGTCGGCGTGCGTGCCGCAGAAGCCGTCCACTACGAAAAGCCGCTTGGCGCTGAGCTCTTTCTGGGCCATCTTCTTGACTTCTTTCCACACCTTTTCGCTCATCTTGTGGTTGTCGTTCGGGTACTCCTCGGTGGTCCACCAGATCTCGCCCGGAGCGCCTTCCTTCGTCGTCTTGTCATAGACGATGTATTTGTCTTTGGGGCTGCGGCCGGTGAACACGCCGGTCATCACGTTGATCGCACCCAGTTCGGTGACGACACCCTTGTCATAGCCTTCCAGGCCCGGTTTGGTCTCTTCGTTGTAGAGCACTTCGTAGGTGGGATTGTAAAGCACTTCCTTCGTGCCTTTGATCCCGTACTTTTTCAGATCGATGCTAGGCATAGTATAATGATTGTTATTGCTTTGTTGTTTATTGTTTTTTACTGTTTCTGTTCGGTGAATTGGCAGTGTTGCAGCTATCCGCAAAGATAATCTTTTTTACCAATTACCGCGCACGCTTACTGCAAAAAATATTCCACTACTTTTCAACCGCTGAACTCTGCCACACTGTCACGCCGGCGCCACCGTTTTTTTCCTACCTTTGCAAGCCTGCATAAAGAGAATCGCATCATGTCAAAAACCTTTTTCGACCGGAATTGGTGGAAAGACCTCTCGGTCGCGATCATCGCCACCACGATCTCCATCATCCTCACCTTCGGCACAGCCGCCATCGTCAACCGCGTCAAACGCGAAAAAAGCCGCAAAATGACGGCTATGATGGTCCTGGGCAGCGTCGAGACCTTCGTCCGCGGCATGGAAGACCAAGCAGCCCATCTCGGCCGCATGGATACCGTTTCCACCTGGCTGCTATCCATCCCCACCGACAAAATCGCCCAGATGGATCAGGACTCCCTGACCGACTACCTGGAGGAAGCCCGCCGCATCCCGGCACTCCTTCACGACAAAACCTCCGAAAACATCTTCACCAACCATATCGAAACCTGGGAGACGATGGGCAACTTCGGCTTCATCGACCACGTCGGCGAGTCCTTCAACGGAATCAACTGGGTAATCGACACCTGGCAGGAAGAAATCGACGCGATGGACGCCGTGATCGAAAGAATCTACAATCACCCCGACAATTACCCTGGAAAAACCCTTCCCGAAAAATACCTCCGCGACGCGCAGTTCCGCAGCCGTCTATCCCACCTCCATTCGCTCCGGGAATGGCTCGAATACAACATCTACCAATTCCGCGGAGCCAACCGCAAAAGCATGTGGCTCATCGGCATCCCCGAGCAAGAAGTCATGGACTACGTCGACTCCCGCCTCCGCAACGACGAATACGACGCCTACGTCGCCGCCGCCGAAGCGGCCGCTGCCGCTGCCTCTGGAGACTCTTCCGCTGCCGCTTCCGGTGGAGACCCCACCACTTCCGCCTCGGCTGCCGCTTCCTCCGCATCCCCTGACGCCAGC
>JAGDAS010000107.1 GCA_017959385.1 Paludibacteraceae bacterium | reverse complement strand
GCTTCGGACGGAGTGCTGTTTGCCGGGAAGGGCGCCTTGGATGACCGGGTGTCGGACTACTTGGCTTCCCTGGGGCTGGATGTATGTGATTACGAACGGCTGCGGGAAAGGTTGCAGTCTCTACCGCCGGACAGTTTGTCGGCCGATTTCGCCGAAACGCCGGCGGCGGTGGCCGAATGGACAGTAGTGACCCAAGTGACCGACCCGGTTCCCCAATGGAAGGCGCGGAAAAATCCGGCCGAACAGGCGGCGTTGCGGGAAGCCATGCTGCAGGACGGTGTGATGTGGGTGCGCTTTTTACGCCGGTTTTCCGAAAGGAACCGCGGGGAGCGGCCCATGCGCGAATCGGATGTGTCGGCACTGCTGACCCGTTTGAAGTCCGAACGGCCCGGTTACCGGGGGGAGAGCTTTGAAACCATCGCTGCAGCCGGTGATCACGGCGCGGTGGTCCATTATGCGGTTACTCCCGAAACGGACCGGGTGATAGGTGACAGCGGATTGCTCCTTATTGACACGGGCACGCAGTACGACGGGGCAACGACCGATATGACGCGCACCCTTGCGTGCGGAGCGCTCACGGACACGGAGCGGCGGGACTGTACGCTGGTAATGAAGGCGCACATCGCCCTGGCCACTGCCGTTTTCCCACAGGGAATGACAGGAGCGGCGTTGGATGGAATCGCCCGCCGGCCGCTGTGGGACGCGGGACTGGACTACGGGCACGGGACCGGACACGGCGTAGGGGCCATGCTCCATGTGCATGAGGATCCGGTGCGGGTATCGTGGCGTTCGCAGTGCCGCTTTATGCCGGGCATGGTGACCAGCGACGAACCGGGGTTGTACCGGGAGGGCCGGCACGGGGTCCGGTTGGAGAACATGTTGGTGGCCGACGTTGACCGGGAAACGGAATTCGGTTGTTTTTTGCAATTTAATGTGTTAACTTTGTGCCCGTTCGACCTGTCCATACTGATACCGGAGTTGCTGACCCCGGAGGAAAGGGACTGGCTGAACGGTTACCACCGCCGGATCAAAGCGACTTTGAAGCCGTTGTTGACACCGGACGAATATGATTGGTTAAACAAGTATGCGTATGAAATCTAAATGGTGCCGCGGTCTTTGGACCGCATTTGTGAGTGTGTGGGCGCTGTCGTCCTGGGCGGCCGGCGGATATCATCTGACGGTTACGGCTCCCGACCTGAAGAACGCCAAGATGTTTCTGGGGCAGTATTACATGGGTAAGCTTTATTCGAAGGACTCCACTTTGCTCGACAGCAAAGGAGTCGGCACCTTCGCCTCGAAAGACTCCATTTTGCCGGAAGGCTTGTATGTGCTCTACTACAGTGACAGCCGTTATTTCGACATCCTGCTGGGGCGGGATCAGAACATTACGGTCAAGGTGGATACGACCGATCTGCCCCACCGCCTGCAATTCGGCGGTGCTCAGGAAACCCGCGATTTTTACGATTACACATCCTTCCTGATGGAGCGGCAGAAAAAGAACGCCCAACTATCGCAGCAGCGCAAGGAGATTACAGAACAGACGCCTGTGGATTCGGCCCGGCTGCGGCAGGTGGATGAGGCCTCAAAGGTACTCAACGATGAGGTGACCGCCCGCCAGCAACAGTTGATGGACCGGTATCCGGACGGTATGCTCGGGTTGTTTCTGCGTGGCCTGACGCACCCGGATCTGCCGGAATACGACATCCCCGCCGGCGTGTCCAACCCGGATTCGCTCAAGCGGGCACTGCAGTACGGATTTGTCCGCGACCATTACATGGACAACCTCGACCTTTCGGACGAGCGTACCTTCCGTACCCCCTATATCCGCAATGCGCTCGATACATACGTCAACCGGATTCTGGTGCAGCAGTATGACTCCATCATTCCGTCGGCACTGCGTTTGGTGGAGCGCAGCCGCGGGAATGCGCACTGTTTCCAGAATGTGGCCAACTACTTCCTTGACTATGCGGTCAAGAGTACGATGATGGGGATTGACAAGCTGACGGTGGAGCTGGGTTACCGCTATTACCTCTCGGGTGCGGCCACTTGGGCCGATTCGACGCTCAAGGCGAATATTGAGAGTGAAGTGCATAAGATCGAGACCTCGCTGGTAGGGATGAAGGCGCACAATGTGGCACTCTGCGACACGACCGGCCGATACCGCAATCTGTACGACCTGTGCGGTGAGCAGATCACCATCCTGTTCTTCTTCGAACCAGGCTGCGGACACTGCAAAAAGGCGACCCCCAAGGCGCGTGACTTTTACGAAAAGTACAAGGACGATCCCCGGATCAATTTGATAGCCTGCTATTTGTTGGAAGACGAGAAAGAATGGCGCGATTTTATCAAGGAATACCACACGGAATGTTTTACGAATGTTTGGGATCCCAAGCGTACGTCGTATTACTGGCATTGGTTTGACACTTCGTCCACGCCGATGATTTATGTGCTCAAGGACGATCATACCATTCTGGCTAAGAAAATCGATGTGGAGTCGCTGGAAATGATTGCCAAATACGAACTGAAATAAAACGGGCTATGGCGTTACTGAAAGAAGTGCGTGGGTACGCTCCGCAGGTGGGGGCGGATTGCTTCCTTGCGGAAAATGCCACCTTGGTCGGCGATGTGACCGTAGGGGATGGCTGCAGCATCTGGTTCAACGCGGTGCTGCGCGGTGATGTCAACCCCATCCGGATCGGCAACCATGTCAATATCCAGGACGGTGCGGTGCTGCATACGCTGTACCAGAAGTCGGAGGTGGTGCTGGGCGATTATGTGTCGGTAGGGCACAATGCCACCATCCATGGCGCCAAGGTGTGCGACTATGCGCTGATCGGCATGGGTGCCACGGTGCTTGACGGGGCGGTGGTCGGCGAAGGGGCGATTGTGGCGGCCGGTGCGCTGGTGCTGAGCAATACGCAGATTCCTCCGGCAACAGTGTGGGCCGGGGTCCCGGCACGTCAGGTGAAGGAGGTGTCGGCAGCCCAGTCGCGGGATTTGAACCAGCGGATTGCCCATAACTACGCCATGTATGCGTCGTGGTACAAGTAATCGGTGCTCGGTTCTTGCAAATATCCGAAAGAATTGCTATTTTTGCCATCCGATCCAATTGATTTCGCAGTATGTCAACGGCTGAAGAGTTTGATGCGGTTATAGGCCTTTGCAAAGGGGTGTATGTCAACAAAATGCAGGATTACGGTCCGGCATGGCGCATTATGCGTCCCGAATCCATCACCGACCAGCTGTTTATCAAGGCGAACCGTATCCGTTCGCTCGAGGTCAAGAAGGAATCGATGGTCGGCGAGGGGATCGTCCCCGAGTTCATCGCCATTGTCAACTACGGCATCATGGGGGTGATCCAACTTCGCAAAGGATGTGCGGAAACCATCGATATGGACCAGGCCGAGGCGCTTTCGCTCTACGAAGCCTGTGCCGACGATGCCAAGCGTCTGATGCTGGCCAAAAACCACGATTACGACGAGGCCTGGCGCAGTATGCGTGTCAGCTCCTATACCGATCTCATTCTGATGAAACTCAACCGGACCAAGCAGATTGAGGATCATCAGGGGAAGACGCTGGTATCGGAGGGGATTGACGCCAATTACTTCGATATGGTCAATTACGCCGTTTTCGCGTTGATTAAATTAGCCCTACCCAATACATGAAAAAACTCAATCACATCCTTGCCGTGCTCTGCCGTCTGCTGTTCGGCGCGGTGTTTCTTTTCTCGGGCTTCGTCAAGGCGGTGGATCCCATGGGGACCGCCATCAAGATTACGGACTATCTGACCGCTTTTTCGCTGGAAGGACTGACCGATTTCGCCCTTCCGTTGGCTTTTCTGCTGATTACGGCCGAATTCGTGATAGGATTCAATCTTTTCTTTGGCGTTCATTTGAAGAAAACGGCTTGGGCAGCCTTGGTGTTTATGCTGGTAATGACGCCGATTACACTGTATCTGGCTATCGCCAATCCGGTGAGTGACTGCGGTTGTTTCGGTGACGCCATCGTGCTGACCAACTGGCAGACCTTTTGGAAAAATGTAATTTTGGATATCATCCTTTTGGTGCTTCTGCTCACCATGAAGGGGGAATATCCCTGGCTGAGCGAGTGGGCGTCGTGGGTGGTTATGGTGATTCCCGTCGGCGTGGTGCTGGGAATCGGACTGCACAGCTACCGGCACCTGCCCATGCTGGATTTCCGTCCGTACAAAATCGGCAACAGCATCAAGGAGGGGATGTCGGTTCCCGAAGGAGCGCCGACCGATGAGTACAAGGTGTCGTTCATTTACGAAAAGGATGGTGTCAAGCAGG
The DNA here is from genome assembly GCA_017959385.1 of Paludibacteraceae bacterium. Lineage (GTDB taxonomy): Bacteria > Bacteroidota > Bacteroidia > Bacteroidales > Paludibacteraceae > Enterocola. The sequence continues at coordinate 15,985 of JAGDAS010000107.1, read as the reverse complement.
AGTTTACCATGGAGGACTATCCCTGGAACGATTCCACCTGGGTGTTCGTCGAGCAGAAATCGGAACTGGTTAAGAAGGGACACGTGCCCCCTATTCACGACTTTACGATGGAAACCCCCGATGGTGAGGATATTACAGAGGACATTCTGGATCGCGACGGATATACCCTGTTGGTCATTTGCCCCAAGTTGGAAAAAGCGGACACCAAACATTGGAAAGCCTTGGAGGCGCTTCGCAAGTCAGTGTCCCGCAACGGTATTCCCATGATCGGTATGACATCGTCCTATACCACGGAAGTGGAGAAATACTGCCGTGCCAACCGGATTCAGATACCGTTTGTGGCGACCGACGAGATCACGCTCAAGACCATTGTCCGTTCCAATCCCGGGCTTGTGCTGCTCAAAGGCGATGTGGTGACGGCCAAGTGGCATTACAACGATTTCCCCACCTCCGATGAATTGAATGCAATCATTAAAAAGTAATAAAAACATGAGAAAGAACATTGTAGCAGGCAACTGGAAAATGAACAAGACCCTGCAGGAAGGCGTAGCCTTGGTGAACGATTTGAAGAGTGTGCTTACCGCAAAACCCAATTGTGACGTGATTATCGGCACGCCGTTCATCCATCTGGCCACGGTTTCGGAAATGGTCAAGGGAACAGTTATCCAAGTGGCTGCTGAGAACTGCGCCGACAAGGAGTCCGGTGCCTATACGGGTGAGGTTTCGGCCGCGATGGTTAAGTCAACGGGTGCCGAATACTGCATTCTGGGTCACTCCGAGCGTCGTGAATACTATCACGAGACGCCGGAAATTCTGAAGGCCAAAGTGGATCTGGCATTGGCCAACGGTCTGAAGGTGATCTTCTGCATCGGCGAGAGTCTGGCGGAACGGGAGGCCAACAAGCAGAACGAAGTGGTGAAGGCGGAACTGGAGGGAAGCGTATTCCACCTTTCGGCCGAAGATTTCGGTAAGGTGGTGATCGCATACGAGCCCATCTGGGCAATCGGTACCGGCAAGACCGCTACGGCCGACCAGGCGGAGGAGATCCATGCCTACATCCGTTCGGTGATCAAAGCCAAATACGGCGAGAAGGTAGCGGAAGACACCTCCATTCTCTATGGTGGCAGCTGCAAGGGCAGCAATGCGCCCGAGTTGTTCGCCAAGCCCGATATCGACGGTGGTTTGATTGGCGGAGCTTCGCTTAAGGCTCCTGATTTCAAGGCGATCATTGACGCTTTTTAAGATGAGCCGGTCCCTGATTTTTGCAACGGGGAACAGACACAAATTACAGGAAGTGCAGAGTCTTCTTTCCGAGGACTTTGCACTTCGGTGTCTAAAAGACATCGGTATGGATGTGGATATTCCCGAAACGGCCGGAACATTGCAAGGCAATGCACTGCAGAAGGCGATGTATGTGTATGAGCGTACCGGGATGCCCTGTTTCGCCGATGACACCGGCTTGGAAATAGATGCTCTGGGCGGTGAACCGGGGGTGTACTCGGCCCGTTATGCCGGCGAGCGGAAGGACGATCAGGCTAATCTACGGAAGGTTCTTGAGAAGATGCAGGGAATCCGGGACCGCAGAGCGCGGTTCCGAACGGTGATCGCCTACCTGGATGAGTCCGGTGACCGTCATTTTTTTGAGGGAGTGGTGGAAGGAGAGATTCTGAAGTCGCCCGTTGGGGGCGAGGGGTTCGGTTACGATCCCATATTCCGCCCGACCGGATACAACGAGAGTTTCGCCCAGCTGCCGATGCAGGCCAAGAATGCCGTCAGTCATCGCGGACGGGCGCTGCGTGCGTTTACAAATTATTTGAAAAGTCTATGAAACATCGGTTCCTGATACTCACATTGTCGGCTGTATTTGCCTCAGTTGCGGAGGTGGCGGCTACCGGGGAATGGTTTTCGCACTTCTCCTATTTGGATGCTTCGCTCACGGTTGAAACCCCCAACAAGGTATTTGCGGTTGCCGACCATCATTTGTTCTCGGTGGGCAAGGAGGACGGGGAGGTAGAAACCTACACCAAGGTGGACGGTATGAGCGGCAATGAGGTGCAGTACCTGGCCTACGGCTGGCAGCGTCACGTGTTGGTCATTGTGTATCAGGACGGTGACATCGATTTGCTGACCGACAAGGGCATCTTGTACAACCTTCCGGATTTGGCCGACAAACAGATGGCGGTGGTCAAGACCGTCAATGACATCACCTTCCATGGGGACTTCGCCTATTTGTCTTGCGGGTTCGGTGTGATGGTGCTCAATCTGGCCAAATTCGAGATCGCCGACACCTACTATATCGGACCGGCCGGAACCATTGCCGCGGTGTCCGGGACGCAGGTGCAGGGCGATTCCATTTATGCACTGACCGCCGAAGGAGTGCTGTGCGCACCGCTGACAGGTGCCAATCTGAACGATTTCAACTATTGGCGGCAAGCCTATACGCTGCCTTCGGAGAATGCGTGCCGTATGCGTTTTATGAACGGACGGCTTTACGTAGCCGACCGCAATAACCTGTATGGCCGGCAGGATGACGGCTGGCAGGTGGTGGAGGCGGTGGGTAACGATTCGCTTTACCTGGAAGGGGATGACCGCAATCTGTACCTGTCATTGGGTGCTGCGGGATTTCTGCATATTACGGCATCGGGTGGACGGCAACACCTGTCCGTGCCGGCGGCCAGTGGTTTCGGAACCGGTGACGGGCGCTATTTTATCGCATCCTTCACGCAAAGTCTGTTGGAACTGGATGCAGACCGTGTCCTGCAGGTGTATCGTCCCTCCGGTCCGTATGTGAGCACTTGTCAGTACCTGACTTATGCGGATGATCGGATTTGGATGGTTCCCGGCGGAAGCTGGACCGACCGTCTGCGCTACATGGCCGAGGTGGCGGTCTGCGACCGGCATGTGTGGTCGAATTACACCTTTGAGGGGATTGAATCCTATGTGGAGTGGATGCAGGATGTGGTTTCGGTGGCCGTCGATCCCAAGGATGGTTCCCACGCCTTCTTCGCCACTTGGGGCGAGGGCGTTTTTGAAATGCGTGACGGCAGGATCGTACAACATTACACCGATGCCAATTCCACCATCGAGAAGGTGGCGGACAGCCCGCACTACATACGTTGCGACGGCCTGCAATACGACAAGGACGGCAATTTGTGGGTGCTCAATTCCGGTACATCCGTCATCAGCCCCGGCCTTTTCGAGGTGCGCTCCATCAAGGTGCTGACCAAGGATGGCCAATGGTTGTCGCTCGAATGTCTGCGCAATGAGAATCTGCTCCGCCGGCTGGTGATTACCCGGAAGGGCCAGAAGTGGTTTGTCGCTGTGCGTTACACACCGGGCATCTATGTGATGGATGACGGAGGCACGCTGGCCGACACCTCCGACGACAGAATACGCAAGTTTGTCCGCCTGCAGGATCAGGACGGGAATGATATCACCATCACCTATGCCTACGATATTGTCGAAGACCAGGACGGCACATTATGGGCGGCTACGGATGCAGGTTTGCTGACGTTCTATCAGCCTGCCGACGCATTCAAGGACGATTACACCTGCACCCGCGTCAAGATTGCCCGCGAGGATGGCTCCGGTCTGGCCGATTATCTGTTGGACGGCGTTTCGGTGCGCAGTTTGGCGGTGGATCCCGCTAACCGTAAATGGGTGGGTACGGACAACGCCGGTGTGTATCTGCTCTCTCCCGACGGTACGAAGACCATTGCGCATTTTACCAAAGACAACAGTCCCATGTCGTCGAACCAGGTCAACGCCATTACCGTCAATGCCCGTACGGGCGAGGTTTTCCTGGCGGTGACGGGTGGTATGCTGTCCTATCAGGGAGATGCCCTGCAACCGGTCGCTCAATTCGACCGCAAGGCCGTACAGGTATGGCCCAATCCGGTACGTCCGGATTATGAGGGCGACATTCTGATCAGCGGATTGGAAAAAGCTTCGCTGGTACGCATCACCAACGCTTCGGGGCAGGTGGTTTTTGAGGGCCGCAGTCAGGGCGGATCGGTGGTTTGGGACGGCCGCAATGCGGAAGGACGTCCCGTTTCGGGCGGCATGTACTTCGTGTTGGCCATCAACTCCGATGAGGAGAACAACCGGGGCGTTGCCGCTAAGATTATGATTATTCGCTGAAGAAGACCGTGTAGCCTCCCGCCGCCACTTCGATGGGCTCGGAAAAATCGGCCGGGTGCCCGGACAGCGTTCGGTAAGGTGCCTCCGCCCAGCGTCCGGTCGGGGCCAGATTCAGCATCACGTCTTCGTCGGAGGTGTTGATGACCACCAGAACGGATTCGTTGAAGAAGCGGCGTTCGTAGATCCAGTAGTGCTCTTGCACATCCCATTCCATAAAATCACCGTATTGCAGGGCGCAACTGCGGTTGTGCAGTCTTTCCAGGGCGGTGCTTCCGGCGGTCAGTGCCGGTGAGGACGGCCCGGTAAGCTGCCAGGCATACTCGGCCGATGTTGTGTCGGACGGCAGACGGCGCATGGCCAGACGATGGCTGCCGTGGCGGTCGAGCGCGGTGGCGGTGAGCTGGGAAATGAGATCGGTGCGGTTGCCGCCCAGGTAGCGCAGTGTGTCGGCGCAGTGGTAATTGGCCGGCTGTCCGGGCAATCCCGCCTTTCCTTGTCGGATGGGTACCAGCAGATCGTTGGACTGACCCAGGTCATTGACCGCCAGTATGCGCAGGAAACCTTCCGTGGAATCGGCTGCGGCCGGTAGCTCGACGGCGATGGTGCCGCCGCGTTGCAGCTTGCACAGCCGTCCGGGCAGCAGGTGGTTGTTCCAATAGGCCACTATCCGGCCCACTTCCTTTTCCGCATGGCAATAGATGACGCTTCCCTCCTGACGGTCAAGATTCAGTATCGGTACGGAGAAGTGCATTGGACCGCAGTAGATTACGTTGCTGGGTGTGCCCTGTTCGCTGTACACTATAGGCAGGCTGTCCACGATAAACCGATGGCCGTCGGCCTGCCACAAGGCTGCCCGGTAATGTCCTTCCTGGGCGCTCAGCATCAGTTCGCTACCGCCTTGGACAGCTGGTGAGAATTCGGGGTAAAAGTACGGATTCCAACCGTTGACGTCGCTGATCAGGTACGTTTTTACCGGGAAGGTGTCATCGGGCAGGTACAGGCGCGTGTCGTACCAACCGGTGCGGTGCATGGGGACGGCGTAGCATACGGTACCCTGCCACAACAGCAGATCGGCTTCGTAGGGGCGTTTCTTGGAAATGGCCAGGGACACCAGATCGCCGTCTTCTAAAAGTGTAGGAACGATCCATTTGGAGGTGGATTCGACGCGGGTGACCCCGTGATCGGGTCCCAGATAATCGGAGATGCGCAGGTAGAGCAGCCCGGTTTGGTAGGGAATGGGGGCGAAAAGGATCCGGCGGGCATCGCCGTCGGGCAGATCGTAACCCAGTTCGCGGCGGTGGCAGGCCGTGAGGGCGGTTAGGAGGAGCAGCAGGGGAATCAGGTGTTTCATATACAATATCGCCCGGCAAAGATAGCGTTTTTCTGTCAGCGCAAAAAACAAAGCAGGCGGTTCCGTCAGGAGCCGCCTGCCCGATAGCAGTGTTTACGGAAGTGGATGCCCGGCCTTGAGGTAGAGGTCGTACCACTCCTGTCGGGTGAGTTCGATCCGGCTGCCGGCGAGCATTTCCAGGATACGTTTCTGGTTGGTGGATCCGATGATGGTCTGCATTCCGGCGGGGTGGCGCATCATCCAGGCGATGGCTACGCCCGTCGGAGTGATGCCGTACTGCTTGGCCAATTTCTCCAATGCCAGGTTGAGTTCAGGGAATTTCTCCGTATTGCCGATGAACGGCCCTTCAAAGAATCCGTATTGGAAAGGCGACCAGGCTTGCAGGACGATGTCGTTGACACGGCAGTAGTCCAGAATGCTTCCGTCGCGGTCAATGGCGCCGTCGGTGGTCATATTCACCTCCATGCCGTTGGCGATCATGTTGGATACGGGCAGACTCAGTTGCATTTGGTCGATCTCAAGAGGTTGCTTTACATAGCGTTTCAACAACTCGATCTGCATGGGTTTGTGGTTGGATACACCGAAATGGCGTACCTTGCCGCTTTGATGCAGCTGGTCGAAGGCGGCGGCCACCTCTTCGGGTTCCACCAGCGCATCCGGACGATGGAGCAACAGGAAGTCAAGGTATTCGCACCCCAAGCGTTTCAGAATGGCGTCAACGGAGGTGAGGATGTGCTCTTTCGACAGATCGTACATCACGCCCGGAATGATGGAGCACTTGGACTGCATAAGGTAGTCTTCGCGCTTGATTCCCAGTTGCTTGACGGCGGTGCCGAATTTTTCTTCGCAGATGCCGCGTCCGTAGATGTCGGCATGGTCAAAGAAGTTCAGCCCGTTGTCCAGGCAGAATACAATGTGTTGTTTGACTTGATCAACGCTCATCTGGTCGATGCGCATGCAGCCTACCACCAGAGCGGGCGCTTTCATCCCCGTGCGGGGCAAGGTGATCTGTTTCATATCGGATGTTTGATTCAAGTTATCCCAGTTTGCCGGGAATCATGGAAATAGCAATGATGCAGCCAATGCATACCAACAGCAGGAATACAATGCTCACAATCGAAAGAATGCCTTGTGCCTTCCAAAAAGTGTATTGGTGCTTGACGGCCTCGTCCAATTTCTCGTTTTCGCCGGTGGTCAATGCAGTCTTGAGCGCGTCCGAGGCACGCTTCAAGTGGAAGTAGATATATACGCCTACTGCGGCGATGATTACATACAGGATGCTGACGATGGCTGCGATGATTCCCGGGAGCAGCTCGGTCAGTACGGCTCCTACACCGTACATGATGCCGCCTATAAAGACGATTCCGCATGAGATAAAGCCCAGAATGGCCAGGAAATTCGTCCAACGTTGGGTTTTGAGCAATGTGGCTGCGTGGTCTGTGCTGAGCGACAGATAGTTTTTGGTTTCTTCCATAATGGTGAATTTTAGTTTTTGCAAATGTAGGGTTTTTTGCAGATACTGCAATAAAAGAAAAGTTAAGAAAAATGAAACCCCGTGAGCGAACTCACGGGGTTCAGTACCCAGACCCGGGGTCGAACCGGGATGGAAGTGAATCCACTGGTGTTTGAGACCAGCGCGTCTACCGATTCCGCCATCTGGGCGATGGCCTTGGGAGCATCGCTGCTCCTAAGCGGTTGCAAAGGTATGAAATCTTTTTAATAGAAAAAATTTTTTTATCACTCTTTTTTGCCTACTTTTGCATCAAACTCGCTCAAATGGACAACAATCGTTACTGTGTCATTATGGCGGGCGGCATCGGCAGCCGTTTCTGGCCGTTCAGTCGGAACGCCCGTCCCAAACAGTTCCTGGAATTTCTGGGAACAGGCCGTTCGCTGCTGCAAATGACCTTCGACCGCTTTGCGCGGATTATTCCGCAGGAAAACATACTGGTGGTGACCAACAAGATGTATAAATCGTTGGTGCTGGAACAGTTGCCGATGATCAACCCGGCCCATGTGCTGGCCGAGCCGGCCCGCCGCAACACCGCGCCCTGTATCGCCTACGCCACCAACTTCATTCTCGCCAAGAATCCGGAGGCGGTCATGGTAGTGGCTCCGTCCGACCATCTGATCACCCGGGAGGATGAGTTTGTGGCCGCTGTGGGCAAGGGACTTGACTTTGTCACCGGCCAGCCGGTACTGCTGACCCTGGGGATCAAACCCAGCCGTCCCGAAACCGGCTACGGCTACATTCAGGTGGAAAGCGGCAATGAGGACGGATTCCGCCGGGTCAAGACCTTTACGGAAAAACCCAACGCCGAACTGGCCAAAGTATTTATGGAGAGTGGTGAGTTCTTCTGGAATTCCGGTGTTTTTCTGTGGAAGGCATCCACCATCCAGCAGGCTTTTGAAGACTACCTGCCCGACATTGTCGGACGGTTTACACAAGGTCGTGCGCTGATGGGCACCGATCGGGAGGAGGCTTACATTGAAGAGGTGTTCCCCGGTTGCCAGAACATTTCCATTGACTACGGCATTATGGAACACGCTCAGCAGGTGTACGTGCTCTGCGGTGATTTCGGCTGGTCCGACCTGGGCACCTGGGGTTCGCTTTACGAGCAGCTCGACAAGGACGGCGACGGGAATGCACACCTTTCGTGCCGGATGCTTTCGTACGACAGCCAGGACAATATCGTAGTGCTGCCCAAAGGCAAACTGGCCGTGCTTCAGGGCTTGAAGGGCTATATTGTCGTCGAATCGGACGATGCGCTGCTGATTTGCCGCAAATCGGAGGAACAACGCATCCGCCAATTCGTCAACGACGTCAATATGCTCCCCGACGGCAATCAATACATTTAAACTGTCTGGTGTGAAACTGCGTACCGAACATCTATACAAGATCTATGGCGACCGAACGGTGGTCAACGATGTCTCCATTGAAGTGGAGCAGGGGGAGATTGTCGGACTGCTCGGCCCAAACGGGGCGGGCAAGACCACTACCTTCTACATGACCACCGGGCTGGTCAAGCCCAATAAGGGCCGGATTTTTCTCGATGACCGCGACATCTCCCGCTATCCGGTGTACCGGCGTGCGCAATGCGGTGTGGGCTATCTGGCGCAGGAGGCTTCCGTTTTCCGCAAGATGTCGGTCGAGAACAACATCCGCGCGGTGCTGGAGATGACCCGTTTTCCGAAGGATTATCAGGAAGAGAAACTCGAATCGCTCATTGAGGAGTTCCATTTGACGAAAGTCCGCAAGAGCCTGGGTGACCAGCTTTCGGGTGGCGAACGCCGCCGCTGCGAGATTGCACGCTGCTTGGCCATCGAACCCAAGTTCATCATGCTCGACGAACCCTTTGCCGGTGTTGACCCCATTGCTGTCGAGGATATCCAGAACATCGTCGCCAAGTTGAAAGACAAGAATATCGGTATTCTGATTACCGACCACAACGTACACGAAACCCTCAGCATCACCGACCGCGCCTATATGCTGTTTGAAGGTCGGATCATGTTCCAGGGAACCGCCGAGGTGCTTGCGGCCAATCCGATTGTCCGGGAAAAGTACCTGGGCTCCAATTTTGTCCTGCGCAAAGCCGGTGTCAAGCAGGGAACGGTGCCTGACCATGGGTGGACTGTGGAGGATGCCGGTGCGGCCGACCATCATGAATAGTTTTTTGGAATACCTGCAATCCGTCCTCGACACCTCCGCCGCCTGGCTGTGGGGGTTGCCGATGACTTTGTTGCTGCTGGGCACCCACCTGTGGATGACTTTCCGCACCCGTGGAGTGCAACGCAAAATGTGGACGGCGCTTCGGCTTTCCGTCGGGGGTGGCAAAGGCGCCGGTGACATCAGCAGTTTCGGCGCTCTGATGGTGGCGTTGGCCGCTACCATGGGTACCGGCAACATTATCGGTATGGGTACGGCGGTGGCGCTGGGTGGTCCGGGTGCCATCCTCTGGTGCTGGCTGACGGGTCTGCTGGGGATCGCCACCAAATACGCAGAGTCACTGCTGGCGGTCAAATATCGTGTCAAAGATGAGGAAGGCCACCTGTTGGGAGGTGCTATGGTGTTGCTCGACAAGGTGTTGCACTGCCGATGGCTGGCGGTGCTCTTCTGCCTGTTCACCATATTCGCCGCTTTCGGCATCGGCAACATGAACCAGTCGAATGCTGTAGCGGTACTCGTGGAGCAGCATTTCAACGTGCCTGCTTGGATGACCGGACTGGCTGTGGCAGCCCTGGTGGGGTTGGTTACACTGGGAGGCATTCGCTCGCTGTCGCGGGTATGTACCTGGCTGGTGCCTTTTATGGCTGTGTTCTACATAGCCGGCTGTCTGGTGCTGCTGGGACGGCATTGGGATTTGCTGGGGCCGGCGGTCGGCCTGATTGTCCGCGATGCGTTTACACCCGCCGCTACGATGGGTGGCATAACGGGGGGCGGTATTCTGCTCTCCATGCGCTATGGCTTGGCCCGTGGACTGTTCTCCAACGAGGCGGGCATGGGATCTTCTCCCATTGTGTCGGCTTCGGCGAAGACCAAGAATGCGGTGGAGCAGGGGCTGATTGCCTCAACCGCTGTATTCTGGGATACCGTGGTGGTGTGTGCGCTGACCGGCCTGGTGCTGGTGACAAGTGTGCTGGCCTATCCCGATATGCAGTTCGAGGACGGGGCGGTGCTGGCTACCCAGGCTTTTGCCAAACTACACCGGTGGGGTGGCCCTGTGATGACGGTGGCGTTGATCACCTTCGTGTTCTCCACCCTCCTGGGATGGTCCTACTATGCGGAGAGTTCCATCCGGTATTTGGGCGGCTGCCGATGGATCCCGTTTTTCAGACTGGTTTGGATTGCAGCCGTGTTCCTGGGTGCTGTGGTGCACTTGAATTTGGTGTGGTCGTTCTCCGACTGTGCCAATGCGCTGATGGCTATTCCCAACCTGATTGCCGTTGTTCTGTTGGGCAGGACGGTCCGCAAAGAGACCGACTACTACCTGTATGGAAGGCATTTGGATGAAGAAGACGCTGAAATACAGCAATAACCCTTAACAACTTGTGCTATGAAAGAGATCAAATGTCCCAAATGCGGCAGTGTGTTTACGGTCGATGAGGCTGATTACGCCGCAATTCTCAATCAAGTGAAAGGTGCCGAATTCGATGCCGAAATCGGACGTCGTATGGAGGAGCTGAGACGCCAGCAGGCGGCGGAGCGGCAAGCGGCCGCAGCCGTACAGGAGCAGCAGCATCAGCGCGAGTTGTTTCAAAAAGAGCAGACCATCAGTGAGAAGGAAGGGGAGATCGGACGTCTCAAGCAGCAGTTGCAGGCCGGAGAACAGCAGCAGGCGGCTGCGGTGATGCAGCTGCGCGGAGAATTGGACCGGGAAATCAACGACCTGAAAGCTAAACTGCAGCAAAGTGAGAACGATCGGAAGATGGCTGTCATGCTGGAACAGCAGAAGGCCGACAAGCAGCTCGGGGAAAAAGCCATCGAGCTGGAGCGGCTCAAGAACCGGGCGGTGGAGGCCATCAAGCAGAAGGAGTCGGAGTTCGCCATAGAGAAAGGCCGGTACGAAAATGACCTGAAGCTGGCGCGGGAGCAAGTGGAGTATTATAAGGATATGAAGGCCCGGCTTTCGACCAAGATGGTGGGCGAGACGTTGGAGATACATTGCAGTACCCAGTACAACACCTCCATCCGACCGCTGCTGCCCGATGCGTATTTTGAAAAGGACAATGACGCTTCGCTTGGCAGCAAGGGCGACTTCATCTTCCGCGATTTCGCCGAAGGTGTGGAATACGTGTCCATCATGTTCGAGATGAAGAACGAACTGGACGAGACCGCCACCAAGCACAAGAACGAGGATTTCTTCAAAAAACTGGATGCCGACCGTACGGCCAAAAACTGCGAGTACGCTGTGCTGGTGAGCCTGCTTGAGCCCGACAGCGAACTGTACAACACGGGCATCGTGGATGTGTCGCACCGCTATCCCAAGATGTATGTGATCCGGCCGCAGTTCTTTATCCCCATTATCACGCTGCTTACGCAGACCTCTCGGAAAAGCCTGGAATACAAAAAACAATTGGAGGTGGCCCGGAGTCAGTCGGTCGATGTGACCAATTTCGAAAACCAGTTGGAGGATTTTAAGGAAAAATTCGGAAACAACTACCGCTTGGCCAGTGAGAAGTTCAAAAAAGCCATTGATGAAATTGACAAGACCATTGACCATCTCAACAAGATCAAGGAGGCGCTGGTCGGCTCGGAGAACAATCTGCGGCTGGCCAACAACAAGGCCGAGGATCTAACCATCAAGCGGCTCACGCGCAACAATCCGACCATGAAGGCCAAGTTTGAGGAGGCCCGTCTTTTGCGGGATACCCAAACGACTGATGGTCAGCAGGATTGACGGGAAGGTCTGTGATGGGAGGTTTTTTTTTGCCCGAAAAACTTGTCACGATCCGGGAAAATGGGTATATTTGCATTGACCGTATCGCTCAACATTGGCAAACTTAACAATTTATTACAATTACGAGTAACTCCGGTTTGGCAATGGCGTGCCGCTGTCGTTTTCGGACGTCTGGGCGGATTACAAAGCGTTTCGGGGCCTCAAATCCTACTATTTTCGAGTTTGGATCATCGGGGCGATACGGTTTTTTATCGGAATATCCAAGCCTTCCCTGCGGGGGAGGCTTTTTTGTTACGGCGGCCTTAGAACTGCTTGACCAGGTCGATGGCGGCGCGGACGGAACCGACTCCTTTGAACCAGCAGCTCGGTTTTTCGCCCTGCGGGCTCATGTGCGACTCGCCCGGATGCGAGGCAATGTAGTTGAGGATGCGTCCGAAATGGTCGGACTGGTAGAAGGCCTGGTGCTCAACCGACACGAAGTAGGCGGTGAGGCGCTGCTGTTTGAGCGTCAGTTTTTCGATGCCCAGTTGCATGGCCAGCCAGCGCAGCCGTACAACAGCTATCAGGTCGCGGGCGGTTTCGGGAAGGGGGCCGAAACGGTCCTCCAGTTCTTTCTCGAATGCCTGCAGCGTGGTTTCTTCTTTGATGCCGTCAAGACGACGGTACAACTCCATACGTTCGGCCACATTCTCCACATAGTCGGCCGGCAGTAACAGTTCCTGGTCCGATTCAAAAGCGCATTCGGTGGTGTAGCTCTCCAGTTCCTGACGGTTCTCCTGCTCAAAGAGTTCCTTGAACTCGTCGTGTTTGAGTTCGTAAACCGCCTCGTCGAGAATGCGGTGGTAAGTCTCATACCCCAGATCAGAGATAAAGCCGCTTTGTTCGCCGCCCAGGATGTTGCCGGCACCGCGTATGTCCAAATCCTGCATGGCAATGTGGATGCCGCTGCCCAGGTCGGCGAAATTCTCAATGGCCTGCAGACGGCGGCGCGAATCGGCCGGCAGGGAGGCCAACGGCGGTGATATGAGGTAGCAGAAAGCCTTCTTGTTGGTGCGACCCACACGTCCCCGCAGCTGGTGCAGGTCGCTCAGGCCGAAGTTCTGCGCATTGTTGATGAACATGGTGTTCACATTGGGAATGTCTATGCCCGATTCGATGATGGAGGTAGCCAACAGGATGTCGTACTCGTGATCAATGAAGTCGAGTATGACGGACTCCAGTTTCTCTCCCTCCATCTGCCCATGTCCGACGGCAATGCGCGCTTTGGGCACCAAACGGTGCAGAAAGGCCTCCAGTTCGGGCAGGTTGCTGATGCGGTTGTTGACAAAGAACACCTGTCCGCCACGGGCGAGTTCGAATTCTATGGCTTCCTGGATGGTGTCGGCATCCAACCCGATCAGTTCCGTCTGTACGGGATAGCGGTTGGGCGGCGGTGTGCTGATGACCGAGAGGTCGCGCGCACCCATGAGCGAGAACTGCAGCGTGCGCGGAATGGGGGTGGCGGTCAGGGTCAGCGTGTCAATGTTGACACGCATCTGCCGGAGTTTCTCCTTGGCGCTGACGCCGAATTTCTGCTCCTCGTCGATGATGAGCAGCCCCAAATCCTTGAAACGGATATCCTTGGACAGGATTTTGTGGGTTCCGATGAGGATGTCGATTCCGCCCGAGGCGAGTTGCTCCTTGATTTCTTTGACCTCGGAGGCGGTCCGGGCACGGCTCAGGTAGTCCACCTTGCACGGGAAACGTTTGAGGCGGCGGGTAAAACTCTTGTAATGTTGGAAGGCCAGTACGGTGGTGGGTACCAATACGGCCACCTGCTTGTTGTCGGTCACGGCTTTGAAGGCGGCGCGCATGGCCACTTCGGTTTTACCGAATCCGACATCACCGCAGATGAGGCGGTCCATGGGCTTGGCGCTTTCCATATCCTGCTTTACCGCCAAGGTCGCCTTGCTTTGGTCGGGCGTGTCCTCGTAGAGGAACGACGACTCCAGTTCTTCCTGCAGATAGCTGTCGGGCGAGAAACGGAAACCCTGCTCCTGACGGCGGCGGGCATAGAGTGCGATGAGTTCGCGGGCGATGTCCTTGACCTTTTTCTTGGTTTTCTCCTTCAGGTTGTTCCAGGCGGCGGTTCCCAGTTTGTTCATGCGCGGCGGTTCGCCCTCACGCCCTTTGTATTTGGAGATGCGGTGCAGTGAGTGGATGTTGACAAACAGTATGTCGTCGTCGCGGAAGGTCAGTTTGATGAGCTCCTGCATGTGACCGCCCACGTTCATGCGCACCAGTCCGCCGAAGCGGCCCACTCCGTGGTCGGTGTGCACGATGTAGTCGCCCACCTGGATCTGCATAAGCTCCTTGAGCGACATGACCACCTTGCCGGCGCGGGTTTTGGTCGATTTGAGCTGGTATTTGTGGAAACGGTCGAATATCTGGTGGTCGGTATAGACGCAGATCTTGAGGTCGTGGTCGATGAAGCCTTCGTGCAGCACGCCGCTTACGGCGGTAAAAGGGGTCTGCTCCAGCCTTTCGGCAAATATGTCACGCAGCCGGTCGGTCTGTTTGGGGTTGTCGCTGAGCACCATTACTTCGTAGCCGATGGCCAGCCGTTTGGCGAAGTCGTCGGCGGTGAGGTCGAAGTTTTTGTGGAAAACGGGTTGCAGACTTTCGTCAAAATCAATCCGGCGCCGGCTTTCGGCTATCGGGTGGTTGCCCCAGTCGAGTGTACGGAAGTGTTCCAGGGCAGCCGTCAGCGATTCGGGTGCCAGAAACAGGCCGCCTCCGTTGTCCGCCTGGTGGAGCGCGGCAATGGTGTCGAGGGTGGTGCGGCCGTCAAGAAAGGCCAGAAGGCAGTTTTTCGGAAAGAAGTCGAATATGTCGGACAGCTCCTCTGCCCGGGCGGTCTGCACGGCGTTCGATACGATTGAGATCTCCTCCTGCGAGGCGATGGAGGTCTGGTTGGCGATGTCGAAGGTGCGCAGCGAATCGATTTCGTCGCCCCAGAAGTCGATACGGTAGGGCAGGTCGGACGAATAGGAGAATACGTCGATGAGGCTGCCGCGCACGGCGTACTGGCCTGGTTCGTAAACGAAATCGACCTGGTTGAATTTGTACTTTCGCAGGTTGCTCTCCACCTCCTCCATGGTGATGTGCTGGTTCTGCTTGAGAAACAGGGTCTCGTTTTCCAGCTCGGCTTGGGTAACCACCCTTTCGGCGAATGCCTCGGGCGATGTGACCAGCGTCCAGCCGCGTGTGCGTTTGAGCCGGCTGAGCGCTTCGGTGCGCAGTACGAGGTTGGAGGCGTCCTTGGGGGCGTCGGCCTGTACTTTTTTCTTATAGGAGGAGGGCAGATAGAAGATGTGGCGCTCGTCGCCGGCCTGCAGCAGGTCGTTGTAGAAATAGCCGGCCTCGTCGGCGTCGCGCAGGATGTACACGGCCGACAGTCCGCAGGCCTGCTGCGCCTCGTACAGCACCAGGGCCGCCGCCGACCCGGAGAGCCCGTGCAGCTGCAACCGGCCCGACGTGGACGACATCCACGTCTCCAAATCCCCGAACCGGGGATGCTCCCGCCACCGCCGGCAAAGTTCCTTCACATCCATTTGACGGTGCAAAGATACGAAAAAAAACGTGTGGGCGTTTCGTTGTATTCCGGATTGTTTGTCATGTTCTTTTGTTAAAAATTAACAATTTTTAACGGGGGGGGGGGTAAATTTTTTGTATACTTTTGTGCTTCGTTTTGTTGTCAAAAAACTATGAAGATGAAGTGGATCCACCTCCTGGCGGGGGTGGTGTTCGGGGTGTCCCCCGTGTTTGCCGAAACCGGTTCATTCCGTGTGGAGGGCGATGAGAATTTGTTTTATCCGGTAACTTTTTTGGATGCGAAGTGGCACGACAACCAGCCGACCGAGCTTTATGTCAGCCGGCACAACGTGCATCTCGACGAAATGTGGCGCGGTGCCATGTCGGCCCGTTTCGACTACCATGTGTCGTTGTGGGGGAACGGTGCGGAGTATATCCGTGCCAGGGTGCAAGGCAATGATTCCCCATCGTCCGCTTTCCACGATTTTGTGGCGGGCTGGCAGGACGGTTCCTTTCACAATGC
>JAGDAS010000106.1 GCA_017959385.1 Paludibacteraceae bacterium | reverse complement strand
TTCTTTTTACGCCGCAAACTTTTTTGAAACTTTTTTCACTCAGCCTCGCTTTTTTTACGGCGGATGGTCGCTTCCATCTCAAAAGCGGGTGCAAAGGTAGAGGCTTTTTCTTTACCCTCCAAATATTTTGCAACCTTTTTTCAATTATTTTTTCAGGTTTTTTGTAAATCGCTGATCGTCAATATGGACGGATTTTAACAATTTAGCGTAATAATCGCTATACTTGGCTTAAAACAGGTATGTGGTCAGATAGTATCCCACGCTCCCCAGTACAAAAACGAAGAATAAAATATGCGAAAAACGCGATTTGCTCAGAGCGAAATAATGGGCGAAGAGTACGCTCATGAACAAACAGGAAACCGGTGACATTTGCGCGACCGGCTGCGGATACAGGTAGCGGAGGACAAAGCTGACTACCCACAACAAGTATATGAATGTGATGGAAAGGCGCGCCTGGATCTTGTCGTTGTTGTACTGGCGGTAGAAAAACACCAACGCCACCAAACCCACAAACGCCAACAGGCCTATTCCGTACCAACGGGAATGATCGTTGTCCGGGTAAAAGCCGACGGATTGAAACACATTGCTCAAATAGGTCCAAAACAAATCAAACCGACCGCTCAAATACATATACCCCCCCGTAAGCAGGTACGGAGTGGTCAATCCCATGAATGTCGCAGACAGGTTACGGAGATTCAACTGTTTGATCATCAACATGCCCATCAGAAACACCGGAACATACCACACCAGATGGAAGGTAAACAAACTGCCCAATGACAGCAGGAACATGACATCGTACGGGGTCCACACCGAAAACCGTTCAAAATCCAGGAAACGGATCAGCGCCACCGTCATGAACACCATGCCATATATTCCTGGTGACAAATAGTGGCCTCCGGCCGACATACCGGAAAGTAGAAACATGAAAAAAAGCGGCAGCAGTGTGTCTTCACGGATAAAACGCAGACGATGGTTGTAGAAAAAGAGCAAAAAAGCACAGGCCACCACCAGCAACATAGCCAAAAGCTCGGACCACAATGATATCGGGTCCCATACGGCGTGCAGCCGGGCATAGAGAAATCCTTGAAAATCAGAAGCCAAACGAACAGGATGCGGAATACCGAAGAAAGACGGCACCCACATGCCCGCCAACAGCGCTACGCCCAGGAGCAACAGCAACGGCCGGCTCAACCAATCTCTTCTATCGTGCGAATAATAGGCCATTACTTCAGGTCAAAACCGATGTCACGGCGGAAATATTTGCCCTCATACGAAATGGAGCGGGCTCCTTGGAATGACTGCTCCAACGCCTCCTCCTTGGTCGCACCGTACGAGCTGACAGCCATCACACGACCACCGGCGGTTACCACCTGCCCATCCTTGAGCTTCGTACCGGCATGGAAGACCACACTCCCCTTGACTTGATCCAAGCCCGAAACCACCTTCCCCTTCTCATAATTGCCAGGGTATCCGCCCGAAACCAACATCACAGAGACTGCATAACGCGGATCTTTATGGATCGTTTGGCGGGAAAGCGTGCCGGAAGCCGCCGCCAGGAACAAATCAACCAAATCGTTCTTGAGCCGCAGCATAACCGATTCTGTTTCCGGATCACCCATACGGGCATTGTATTCAATTACATAGGGTTCATCACCCACTTTGATCAATCCAAAGAAGACGAACCCCAGATAAGGGATTTTCTCCTGATGAAGTCCGTTGATGGTGGGACGGACAATACGTTGTTCCACCTTATTCATAAATACGTCGTCGGCGAAGCTCACCGGTGAGACGGATCCCATACCGCCGGTGTTCAAGCCGGTATCGCCCTCTCCGATGCGCTTGTAATCCTTTGCCTCGGGCAGTAGTACATAATCCTTGCCATCGGTCAAAGCAAATACCGAACACTCTATACCGGAAAGGAACTCCTCCAGCACCACGGTACGGCTGGCCTCCCCGAATGCCCCGTTGAGCATAGCGGACAATTCCTGCTCAGCCTCCTTCAAATCCTGAAGAATGAGCACTCCCTTCCCGGCCGCCAAACCATCGGCCTTGAGAACATAGGGAGCCTTGTGTGAACGCAGGAACTGAAGACCCTCCTCCAAATTGGCATGGGTGACAGCCAGATAACCCGCTGTCGGAATTCCATGACGCTGCATGAAGCGTTTGGCGAATTCCTTACTGCCTTCCAATTGCGCACCTTCCTTGGACGGACCGATTACCGGAATGCGGCACAACGACGGATCATTGTGGAAATAATCCGCAATACCTGCTACCAGCGGAGCCTCCGGACCCACCACGACCATATCAATCTGCTTGTCGAGAGCGAACTTGGCCAACCCGGGAAAATCCTCGGCCGATAGAGCGACATTCTCTCCTACCGATGCAGTCCCGGCATTGCCGGGAGCGATGTACAGTTTCTCCACTTTCGGGCTTTGGGCGATTTTCCACGCCAGGGCGTGCTCGCGGCCGCCGGATCCCAACAACAAAATTTTCATAAGCTATAGCGTTTCAAATTTATATCCTTTTGACAACCAGTAATCAACCGCCTTGGGAAAGGCGTAAATCATATTGGCCCGTGCCTTGACGGAATCGTGGAAAACCACAATGGAACCGTTGCGGCCGTAACGTACCGCAATCCGGTAGATCTGCTCCGGTTTCAATGAGGCGTTGTAATCCCGTGTAATGACATCCCACAGAACAATGGTGAATCTTTGGGAGAAACGGCGTATCTGCGAAAATGTCAGATGTCCGTGCGGCGGGCGGAACAAATCGGAATGAACGTATTGCTCCGCCTTTTGCAAATCGTCGGCGAAAGCCGCCTCATCCTTGTACAACCCGCGCTTGTGGTCGTATCCGTGCAATCCCGTCCGATGTCCGCGCTTCAATATCTCCGCATAGAGTTCAGGGTGTTCCCGCACATTTTTGCCGATGCAGAAAAACGTGGCCTTGACTCCACGGGCATCCAACTGGTCAAGAATCCAGCGGGTGTTCTCCTCGGTAGGTCCGTCGTCGAAAGTCAGGTAAATGACCTTGCGTTCGGGATCCTTCCTCCACAACACGGGAGAAAAGAACCAACGGACAACCTGGGGAATCTGCTCGATAAACATCAGCGGCGGTACAACTTGGAATAATCTTCAAACTCCGGAACGTATCGGTTGTACAGATCACGATCGTAATCGGCTCCCATATACACCACGCGCTGCAATGCGGCCAGATTGCGCATAATGTCACTATTGGCGGAATACCGTTTGTTTTGATCCAATCCTTTCAGCCATTTCAGGTTCTCCACCGAACGGTCTGCGATTTCAACCGCCAGATTCCGTCCCTTTTCATTTTCGCCCAATTGATAATAGTATTCGGCGAAAGCCGCAGTGGTGTAAGAATAGGGAACATTGGGAGACGGAATCTGCTCCATACAGTAATCGAGTGCCTTCAAGGCCTTATCCTTCTTCCCTTCACGGATAAGCGCCTCAATGAGGCGGTCAAACATCTGGCGGTGGGCGGAACACATCCGCTGCACATTCTCATCCAGGTAAATTCCCGGACAGGACACATTACCGAACTTGAATTTGTTCATCATGTTGTCGTACATCATATCGGTTGCCACCGCGCCCTCGGCACCGGCCGACTTGAGCGGTACAATACGGAATGCCAGGCCCTCCAGTTGGAAATATTTCTCCAAACCGAGATACATCTCCGACCCGACCGTCACCGCGTAATAGATGGGACGTT
>JAGDAS010000105.1 GCA_017959385.1 Paludibacteraceae bacterium | reverse complement strand
GGAACCGGGTCGGTCACCTGGGTCACTACTGTCCATTCGGCCACCGCCGCCGGCGTTTCCGCGAAATCGGCCGACAAACTGTCCGGCAGTAGAGACTGCAACCTTTCCCGCAGCCGTTCGTAATCACATACATCCAGCCCCAGGGAAGCCAGGTAGTCCGACACCCGTTCATCCAAGGCGCCCTTCCCGGCAAACAGCACTCCGTCCGAAGCGCCGACCAACAGGTAACAGCGCAGCAACGGACTGTATTTCAAATCATTTCCACGGATATTCAACAGCCATCCAATAGCATCCAGCGACGAGAGCAGCAGGTATTTCTCCGCTTTGAGGTTCACGGCATCCCGCAACCGTTGCAATTTGGCGGAAGCCTCCTCCCCGCACAGCGCGGGTGCAAGCACAAAAGCCGGGGCACAGGTCTGCGCCGGACGGTCCTCCCAGAGTTCCTCGAACGAAGCCTCATCGTACAAAGGCAGTTTCCGTTTCAATTCCCGCCAGCGGGCGCAACTGAACAGACGTGCGTCGGCGGCCACTTTCCCATGGCCGGCCAACCAGTCCTGCCAGGAAGTGTCAATACCCTCACGCATCAGAACAATGGAACTCCCCTGCAATTGCTTCTCCGCCTGGAGGAAGTAGCGGGAATCGGTCCACAGTGCCGCCCGGCTCCGGGTCACCACCAGTGTACCCGCCGACCCGGTGAAGCCGGAAAACCACGCGCGGATCTGCCAATGCGCGTCCACATACTCCCCAAGATGCGGATCGGCCTGCGGCACCACACAGGCAGAGACTCCACGCTCCCCCATCCAGCGGCGGAGCCGCTCCAAACGTTGCAAAATCGTATTCTTACCCATCTTCCAATCCTTCCGCCCCATAGGGCATAGCAAGGACAAAGATAGTCCGCACAAACATTTTTTTCAAAAAAAACGACGAAAAATTTGTTAATACCCAAAGATTGCGTAATTTTGTCCGCTCAAAATCAGAACACAAAACAAAACAATAATTAAAACACTATGATTGTAGTACCTGTTAAAGAAGGCGACAACATCGAAAAAGCCTTGAAGAAATTCAAAAGAAAATTTGAGAAGACCGGCGTTGTAAAAGAACTCCGCAAGCGTCAGGCTTTCAACAAACCCTCTGAAGTGAAACGCGAGCGCATGATGCACGCCGTTTACGTTCAACAACTGAAACAGGCTGAGGAATAATCATCACACCATATAAAAAAAGGGCGACCTGCAAGGCCGCCCTTTTTTTATTCCCGGCCCGAGGCCAGTTGTAGGAAGTACCGGTGCACGGACGGATCCCCGTCCAACTCCGGATGGAACGCCGTGGCCAGCATGTTCCGCTGCCGGACGGCCACCACCCGTCCCCCGCATTCCGCGAGCACCTCCACGCCGTCGCCGTAATCCTCTACATAAGGAGCCCGGATAAACGTCATCGGGATCTCGCCCAGACCTTTCATCGGCGCAACCGTGCGAAAGCTGCCCAACTGGCGGCCGTACGCATTACGCCTGGCCTGTATATCCATCACGTTCAGGTGGGTACGGTCGAGGAGAATCATTCCGGCACAGGTGCCGAATACGGGAAGTCCGGCCGCAATCCGCTCCTGCAACAACTGCCAAAGCCCGCCTTCCTGCGCCTGACAGACCATCGCCGTACTTTCCCCTCCGGGCAGTACCAGCCCGTCCACCCGGCCTTTCCAATCCGCCGTCTCACGCACAAAGAAAGGATCCGCTCCCAGGCGCAGCAGCATCTGCCGGTGCTCTTCAAAAGCCCCTTGAAGCGACAATACCGCGATCCGCATAACTCACCTCCTCCCTTTCAAATGCCGCGCTGGGCCATCAACAACTGGATCTCCTGCTCATTGATTCCGACCATGGCCTCGCCCAGGCCCTCGCTGAGACGCGCCAGCTCATCGGGCTGATCGAAGTGAGTTACGGCGCGCACAATGGCACGGGCGCGTTTTTCGGGATCACCGCTCTTGAAAATACCGCTGCCCACAAACACACCCTCTGCACCCAACTGCATCATAAGCGCCGCATCGGCCGGAGTCGCCACACCCCCCGCGGCGAAGTTGACAACCGGGAGCCGTCCGTTGTCATGCACGAACTGTACCAGATCGAGCGGCGACTGCAATTGTTTGGCGGCTTCGGGCAACTCCTCCGCACCCAACGACTGGATACGATGTATCTCACGCTGCATCTGGCGCATGTGCCGCACCGCCTGGATCACATCGCCCGTTCCCGGCTCGCCTTTGGTCCGGATCATGGTTGCCCCCTCGGCAATCCGCCGCAGGGCTTCGCCCAAGTCACGGGCACCGCAGACGAAGGGCACCCGGAACCGGCGCTTGTCGATGTGGTAGGTGTCATCGGCCGGCGAAAGCACCTCGCTCTCGTCAATATAATCAATCTCAATGGCTTCCAGGATCTGTGCTTCCGCAAAATGTCCGATCCGGCATTTGGCCATTACCGGAATGCTGACCGCCGCCTGTATGCCCTTGATCATCGCAGGGTCGCTCATGCGGCTCACACCGCCGGCAGCCCGGATATCAGCCGGGATACGTTCCAAGGCCATTACGGCGCAAGCGCCGGCGGCTTCTGCGATTTTCGCCTGTTCCGGGGTGGTTACATCCATAATCACGCCGCCCTTGAGCATCTGTGCCAATTGGCGGTTCAATTGTACTCTATCTTCCATGTCCGTATGAATTTTAATTTACGGCACGAAGATAATGCACCTGCGAACCTCCGCCAAACGGTGGTTCGCCTACAGGAAACAACTGTTCCCGTTTGCACTATTTTCGTAAGGCATTGGGGGATACACCCGTCTGCTGACGGATGAATTTACAGAAAACCGCCTCTGAGGAAAAACCCATACGCCGGCTGATCTCCTGCACGGACAACCGGGTGGACACCAGCAACTCCCGCGACTTGGAAGTCAGAAACGCGGCCATCACCTGACGGGGAGTCCGGCCCGCCGCCGCGGCCGTCACCCGGGCCAGATAACGCGGTGTGATGCACAACATGGAAGCATAGGCGCGCAGTTCGTGCTGTTCCCGGCCATGCTGTTCCAGCAGGGAGAGGAAGCGGTCGTACAAATCGGCGGTGCGGCCGGCCGGACTCCCGGCATCCTCCTGCCGGTACAACACATGGGCGTGCAGATAGTCGTGAGCCTTGGCGACGGCATCAGGCAACTCGTCACCGGCCGCCAACGCAATGGCTACGGCCGCCGAAAAAGCGGCCCCGATTCCACGTCCGCTCCATCCGTCGTGATACGAAGAGAAGAAACGCTGACAGCCGGGGCCGTACAACAGGGCCGACAAACGGCCGTCCGTGCGCGACGCTCCGCGCAGCAGCACCCACCGGGCGCCCTGCTCATGCAACAGACGCGCGGCCAGTAGCATCTCCTGATCGTTGCGCACCGTCATCCGAAGCAACTTCTCCGCCTCGGCCGCACGCAGCATCAGCAGGGTGGACAGCGGAACCAACTGACGGGCTATGCCGGGGATTTCCCCGTCCTCGAGCAACGGACGTCCGTCGAATGAAAGGATTCCCGGGGCACACACCACCCGGCAACGGTCCTGCAGCATTTGCCGCAAGGCTTCCGCCAAGGCCGCACTGCGCACCAACCCGATCCGGGCCACCCGCGGACGGTACCGGCGCAACACCGTCTCCACCTGCGCCTTCACAACGGGCACGGGCAGG
Source organism: Paludibacteraceae bacterium (assembly GCA_017959385.1). Lineage (GTDB taxonomy): Bacteria > Bacteroidota > Bacteroidia > Bacteroidales > Paludibacteraceae > Enterocola. The sequence goes on along the minus strand of JAGDAS010000105.1, from coordinate 1,998 downwards.
TCATACCAGGCGTCCTCTCCCTGACGGACAGCGGTCACCACCGTATGCACGCCGGTACCCATACCGACCGATGTGCACACATCAGCTTGGATGCCCGCTCCCCCGATGGGATCGGATCCAGTCACACATAACACTCCCGTCTGTTCTTCCATGTCGGCAAATATAAAGAATTTTCTGAAGGCGGAACGATGGAAATTAGAAAGATTTCATTATATTTGCTATTGAGATTCTTTGGACATGATTACAGAGTTCCTACAACATATCGGAAACGTGCGCAACTATTCCTCCCACACCCTGGCAGCCTATCGCGAGGATCTGGAACAATTTCAGACCTGGTTGCAGTCGGAATGCCCCGGAACCGGGCTGGAGCACGCGGAAACCGACCACATCCGCAACTGGGTGTTGGAACTCCGCCGCCGTCAGATGACAGCCCGCTCGGTCAACCGCAAACTGTCCACTCTGCGCAGCTTCTACAAATACACCATCGCACACGGCATACGCACCGACAATCCGGTCGCACCGGTGGCACGGATCAAACCGCCCCGCCGGTTGCCCACCTTTTTCCGACAGGAGGAAGTGGACACAGTCACCGCCCCCCTCATGGACGGCGAGGCCTTCCGCGACTTCAGCGAGCTGCGCGACGAAATGATTATCGAAACCCTCTACGAAACCGGTATGCGCCGCGGCGAACTGACCCGCTTGCGCGACAGCGACTTCAACCTGACCGCCCGCACCGTCCGCATATTGGGAAAGGGAAACAAAGAACGCGTGGTCCCAATTACCGACTCCTTCCGCCGGCAATTGGAGGCCTATATGCAGGAAAAGAGCCGGATCTTCGGGCCGACCGACACCTATATAGTAACAGACAAGGGCGCACCCGCCTACCCCACCTTTATATATCGGGTTGTACACAACCGGTTCACCGGGGTCACCACGCTGGCAAAACGCAGCCCGCACGTTATCCGCCACACGTTCGCCACCGGGCTGCTCAACAACGGAGCCGAGATCAACGCCGTCAAGCAGCTGCTCGGACACGCCAACCTGTCGGCCACACAAATTTACACGCACACGACGTTTGAGCAACTGCGCGAGGTTTACCGCCAGGCTCATCCGCGGAAATAAACATCAACCACCTAAAATTTAAGAAAGGGAAAGATTATGGAAGTAAAGATTCAAGCCATCAAATTTGATGCAAAGGCGAGTTTGAACGCATTTATCGAGAAGAAAATGGCCAAATTGGAGCGCTTTTACGACAGTATCGGCACCATTGAAGTGACGCTCAAGGTCGTCAAACCGGAAACCTCCGAGAATAAAGAAGCCGAAGTGAGACTCATCGCTCCCCACCTGGAACTTTTCGCCAGCAAAGTGAGCGACACGTTCGAGCAGTCCATTGACGAATGCGCCACCGCACTCGAGCGCCAACTCATCAAAGCCAAGGAAAAAAAGCAATAAAAACAACTTTTTTCCAAAAATGTTTTGCTGTTAATAAAAAAAGCCCTACATTTGCAAGCCGTTTCAACGAGGCCATCGCTGGAACGGCTTTTTAGCCAAGGCTTGCCTCTTTAGCTCAGCTGGCCAGAGCACTCGATTTGTAATCCTGGGGTCGTTGGTTCGAATCCGACAAGAGGCTCTGGAATCCACGGGCGGAGAGACGCTAACAAAACATTGGGCAGTTACCAGAGTGGCCAAATGGGGCTGACTGTAACTCAGCTGGTTTTCACCTTCGGTGGTTCGAATCCATCACTGCCCACACAGATTTTGCGGGAATAGCTCAGTTGATAGAGCATTAGCCTTCCAAGCTGAGGGTCGCGGGTTTGAGTCCCGTTTCCCGCTCTGTTGCCGATGTAGCTCAGCTGGTAGAGCGCATCCTTGGTAAGGATGAGGTCACGGGTTCAATTCCCGTTGTAGGCCCCATGTATAAAATAGCCATAAGCACTGAAGTTGTGGTGCTTATGGCTATTTGTTTTAGTAAAACTGCTGACAGAAAAACATTTAAAT
>JAGDAS010000104.1 GCA_017959385.1 Paludibacteraceae bacterium | reverse complement strand
CGTAGGCGACACGCAGATTGAGGCCGGCGACAGCGTCACCGTATTCTGCAGTCAGAACACCATTCAAAAAATCGAGAGCTGGTTCAAATGAAAATCCTGAACATCCGCATGATTCTGCGTGTCATGAGCATGCTGCTCCTGATCGAGGCGTTTTTCATCCTGCTTTCGGGAGGAATCTCCTGGCTGATGGGCGACGGGGACTGGATCTGGTTTCTGTTCTCCGCCGGCATCACCGTAATCTTCAGTGCATTAGGAATGCTGGTTACCCGCAGTGCCCGACGCGACCTGGGCAAACGGGAAGGCTACCTGATCGTATCCACCGTCTGGCTGTTCTTCTCGCTCTTCGGCGGACTGCCCTACTACTTGAGCGGTGCCATTCCCTCCGTTACCGACGTATTCTTCGAAACCATGTCGGGATTCACTACGACCGGCTCCACCATCCTCAACGATATTGAAAGCCTGTCGCACGGTATGCTGCTTTGGCGGAGCATTACGCAATGGATCGGCGGCATGGGGATCATCGTGCTCTCGCTGTCCATTCTGCCTATGCTGGGTGTGGAGGGCATGCAGCTCTTTCTGGCCGAAGTGCCCGGCCCCACCAAAGACAAACTGCACGCCAAAGTCAGCTATACAGGAAGGGTGCTCTGGGGCATTTACACGGTACTTACCCTGATTGAATCGCTTTGTCTGTGGGTGGGCGGCATGGATTACTTCGACGCCATCTGCCACGCACTGACCACGATGGCCTCCGGCGGATTCTCCACCAAAAACGCAAGCATCGCCGCTTTCGAATCGCCCGTCATCGAATACATCATCATGGTATTCATGTTCCTTTCGGGCATCAACTTCGCCCTGTACTTCAGGCTGTTGACCGGCCAGTTCGGCAAATTCTTCCGCGACGAGGAATTCCGCCATTACTGCCGTATCCTGATGATCCTCATTCTATTGGTGGGCATTGGTCTGTATTTCACCCAACGCGAGGCGATGACCATCCCCGAAGTGATCCGCAACAGCATGTTCAATGTCATCGCGCTGGTCACCACTACCGGATATGCCACGGTCGAATACATGGAGTGGTCGCCGTTCGTATGGACCTCCATCATGATCGCCATGCTTTTCAGCGCCTGCGCAGGCTCCACTTCCGGCGGCATCAAAACCGCCCGTCTGGTGCTGCTTTTCAAAAACAGCGTCTATGAGTTCAAACGGCTTATCCACCCCAACGCCGTGCTACCCGTCCAATTCAACGGCCATGTCATCTCCCCGCAGATTGTAAACAGCATCGTCGCCTTTATCGCGCTGTATGTAAGCATCATTGTAATCAGCATTTTGGTATTCACGTTCAACGGCATGAGCTTTGACCTGGCCTTCGGCACCGCCGTTTCGGCCATCGGCAACATCGGTCCCACCGTCGGCGGTATCGGGGCCACCACCAGTTATGCTGGACTCACGGACTTCGCCAAATGCTATATGGCCGTTCTGATGCTCATCGGACGTCTGGAAATCTTTACCGTGCTCATCATTTTCACCCCGGCATTCTGGAAGAAATGAGTTCGCTCTTACGGCAAATGGAAGACCGGATCCGGCAGCGCATGGCCCGGAAGCTCCCTACCTGGGCGCAGACGGACGGCATTCTCCCCCCCTCTTCCCTGGCACTGGAACAATGTTCGTCAGAAACAACCGCACAATTCAAAGCCTCACTGGTCAGCGGCGGGCGGCTGGTTGATCTGACCGGTGGCTACGGGGTGGACTGCTGCCTGATGAGCCGGCGGTTCCATCACACCGACTATGTGGAGCGGCAGCCTGACTTGGCTGAAACCGCCCGGCACAATTTTGCGTTGCTGGGTGCCTCCATCCAGGTACACAACACCGATGCGGAGAGCTTTCTGAACGCCATGGAGCCGGCAGACTGCATCTATATGGATCCAGCACGCCGCAATACACACGGGAGCAAAGTGGTGTCGCTCACCGAATGCACACCGGATGTCGTCCGACTGCACGACCTGCTGTTGGAACGCTGCGACACACTGCTGCTCAAACTATCGCCCGCCCACGATCTGGCCGAAGCGCTGCGTTTGTATCCGGAAACCCAGGCGGTCTATGTGGTGGGAGCGCAGGGGGAATGCAAGGAACTGCTCCTGCTGGCGGGTCCGGGGGTGCCGGAAGGCGGCGAACCGCTCATACGGTGCTGGGACGGACGCGAACTACTCGCTTTCCGGCCCTCCGACGAGCGCAATGCCGTTGTACGCTACACCGCACCGGAAGCCTATCTCTACGAACCCGACGCCACCCTGCTCAAGGCCGGAGCCTTCAAATACACCGCCCAGCACTACGGACTTGGCAAACTACATCCCAATAGCCACCTGTACACCTCAGCCGAACGGATCGAAGGCTTCCCCGGACGGACATTTGCCGTAAGGCAATGTTTAAAAACACACGACAAGGCACTGAAGGCGCTGGGGAAAGCCAACCTGACGGTGCGCAACTTTCCGGCCTCTGTAGCCGATTTGCGCAAGAAATGGAAACTGGCCGACGGCGGGCCGCTCTACCTGCTGGCCACCACGCTCGCAGACGGCAGCCACCGCATCCTTGTCTGTGAAAAAACCGGGCCGGAAACGGAAGCGACGCAACCCGGATGCGGGTAGTGCTGAATTTTACGTATCTTTGCAGCGTTATGGTTTATCCGGGTACTTTTGAGCAAAAAATCGGCTTTGACAAGGTAAGGCAATGGGTCGGCAGCCTGTGCATCTGCGACATGGGCCGCGAATTGGTTGCCGGCATGAACTTCTCGGCGGACGCGTCGGTTATCGCGCGCCGCCACCGCCAGACGCGTGAGTTCCTGCGTTTTTGCGAGGAGGGCGGCCAATTCCCCACCGACGGCTTTTACGATGTACGGCCTTCGCTCAAACGCATTCAGACCGAAGGCACCTTCCTGACCGAAACCGAATTGTTCGAAATGCTGCGTTCGTTGCGCAATCAAGCCGCCATCGCGCGCAGCTTTGCCGAAAAACCGGCGGACGTTTATCCCGAATTGCAGGGATTGGCCGTGCAGATCGGTTCCTTCCCGGACATCATCCGGCAAATCGACGGCCTGCTCGACCGCTTCGGACACGTCAAAGACGAAGCCTCGCCCACCCTGGCCGAAATCCGGCGCGAGCGCAACCGGCTGAGCGGTTCGATCACCAAATTGCTTACCGACATTCTGCACCAGGCCCGCCGCGACGGCTACATCGAGGAAGACACCCAGCCGACGCTTCGTGAAGGACGTCTGGTCATCCCTGTTTCGCCCGTATTCAAACGCAAACTGGGCGGTATCGTACACGATGCCTCCGCCTCGGGCAAAACCGTCTTTGTGGAGCCGACCGCTGTCGTGGAGGCCAACAACCGCATCCGCATTTTGGAAGCTGACGAAAAACGCGAAATCGTACGCCTGCTCACGGTTTGCACCGATTTTATCCGGCCGCAGGCCGAGAATCTAAGCCAGGCCTACCGCTACCTGGGGTACATGGATTTCATCCGCGCCAAAGCACTATGGGCCCGGGCGGTGGATGCCGGTTTCCCGGAAATGGTGCCCCAGCCCTGCATCTACTGGAAGAACGCACGCCATCCGCTGCTCGAAGCCACGCTGCGCCAACAGCACCGCGATATCGTACCGCTCGATATCAGCTTGAACGACCACGACCGCATCCTGGTCATTTCGGGTCCGAACGCCGGCGGCAAATCGGTTTGCCTCAAGACGGTCGGCCTGCTGCAATACGGCTGGCAGTGCGGATTGCCCGTGCCTATGCTGGAGGAAAGCCGCATGGGACTTTTCCAACAGATTCTGTTGGATATCGGCGACGAACAGTCGATTGAGAACGACTTGAGTACCTACAGTTCGCATTTGTCGAACATGAAGTATTTTCTCAAGCACGCCGACGCCCACAGCCTGCTGCTCATCGACGAATTCGGCGGCGGCACCGAGCCGCTGCTGGGAGGTGCCATCGCCGAAGCCGAGCTCAAGGTCTTCAACAGCAAAGGCGCCTACGGGGTCATCACCACCCACTACACCAACCTCAAGCATTACGCATCCAACACCGAAGGGCTGGTGAGCGGAGCGATGCTTTACGACCGGCACCAGATGCAACCGCTCTTTCAACTGAGCATCGGCAACCCCGGAAGTTCGTTCGCCATCGAAATCGCCCGCCAGATCGGCCTTCCAGAGAGCGTCATTCAAGACGCCACAGACCTCGTCGGCTCGGAGCACATCAACTACGACAAGAACCTGCAGGACATTGT
>JAGDAS010000103.1 GCA_017959385.1 Paludibacteraceae bacterium | reverse complement strand
CCTGAGCCACGTCGAAGACGGCGATCTGACCCTCAGAGAGCACGCCGCCGCCCGCTGGCTCAAGCCCGAAGAGCTCAACAGCGTGCGTTGGCTGCCCGCCGACCTAAGCCTGATCGAACAACTGAAACCGCAAAAATCCTTAAAAGAAAAGTAGATCCGTAGAAGGAAAATCACTACCTTTGACCGGGCGAAAAACCCAATCACCATCAAAACCGGATAACCATGAAACACACCGTGTACCAAACTCAGGGAACCTGCTCCAAATTAATCGACGTAACGGTCGATGACAACGATGTCATCCAACAAGTAGCCTTTGCCGGCGGATGTCCCGGCAACCTGCAGGGCATCAGCCGATTGGTGGTAGGGCAGAAGGTGGACGATGTCATTGCGCGGCTCAACGGCCTGCGCTGCGGCAACAAACCCACCTCGTGCCCCGACCAGCTTTGCCGCGCCCTCGAGTCGCTCAAAGAGAAATAAGGCGGTATTACCGCCGGCACGATTGCCGAAAAATAAAAGAGGATACCGCCTGCGGGCGGTATCCTCTTTTATTGGATTATACAGAGTACAATTACTTGATGCGCTGATAGCCGTAAACAGCCAGATCACCCAATTCCTCCTCAATGCGGAGCAGCTGGTTGTACTTGGCCATACGGTCGGAGCGGCTGAGCGAACCGGTCTTGATTTGGCCGCTGTTGGTAGCCACGGCGATGTCGGCGATGGTGGCATCCTCGGTTTCGCCCGAACGGTGAGAGGTAACCGTGGTGTATCCATGACGATGCGCCATTTCGATAGCGTCGAGCGTTTCGCTGAGCGAACCGATTTGGTTCACCTTGATCAGGATGGAGTTGCCGCAACCCTTGGCGATACCCTTCTTGAGGAATTCCACATTGGTTACGAACAAGTCGTCGCCCACCAACTGGCAGCGGTCGCCGATGCGGTCGGTCAGTTTCTTCCAACCTTCCCAGTCGTTCTCGCTCATACCGTCCTCGATCGAGTCGATGGGGTACTTGTTGATCAGGGCCTCGAGGTAGTCAACCTGCTCGTCGGCGCTGAGCTTCTTGCCGTTGGGATCCTTCTGCAGACCGTTGTTGAGGGCCTTGTAGTTGTAGAAGAACTTGCCGCCTTCTTCAACACAGAATTCGCTGGCAGCGCAGTCCATGGCGATCTTGATGTCGGCACCCGGTTTGTAACCGGCGAGCTCGGTAGCCTTGATGATGCAGTCGAGTGCGTCTTCCACACCGTTGAGGCTGGGAGCGAAACCGCCTTCGTCACCCACAGCGGTGCTCAAATTGCGCTCCTTCAATACCTTCTTCAGGTTGTGGAACACTTCGGCACCCATACGCAGGCCTTCGCGGAAGGAGGGAGCGCCTACCGGACGGATCATGAACTCCTGGAAAGCGATAGGAGCGTCGGAGTGGGCACCGCCGTTGATGATGTTCATCATCGGAACGGGCATTACGTAGGTGTTGGCACCACCGATATAGCGATACAAAGGAATGTCAAGATAGTTGGCGGCAGCCTTGGCAACAGCCAGCGAAACACCCAGGATGGCGTTGGCACCGAGGTTGCTCTTGGTCTTGGTACCGTCGAGCTTGAGCATCAGTTGGTCGATAGCGCGTTGGTTGAGCACCGACATGCCGATCAACTTGGGAGCGATCTTCTCGTTGACGTTGGCAACCGCTTTCAGGGTACCTTTGCCCAAATAGCGCTTTTTGTCACCATCGCGGAGCTCCAGGGCTTCGTTTTCGCCCGTCGATGCACCCGAGGGAACAGCGGCGCGGCCGACAATACCAGACTCCAACACTACGTCAACTTCGACGGTAGGATTGCCACGCGAATCGAGGATCTCACGGGCTACAATCTTTTCAATTCTCATAATTAATTGTATTAGAAATAGTTGTGATAATTCTTCTGAATCTCCTTTTCCGAATTGCAAAGTTACTGATTTTGTGGTGTTAACCATACGTTTTGTGCATTTGTTTTAGATTTTTTAACAATTCGTCGTTTTGCCACGGATTTCCCCGTCCGTTTTGTAATGAACCGGAGGTAGAGGCGTGGTTGGGTTTTCCGAAAAGGAGGTAATTGATACTGTTATCGGACACAATTATGTTAAAATTACGATTTTATTAAATAAAAGTTTGGTGAAAACAAAAATATACTGTACTTTTGTGGGCGAACACAATTGCTAAGACAGGTTCTGCATTGGAACGGTCGGTAAGGCAGGTGTTCCCGAAATCGTCAGCAAACGGAGATCCGTTTTTAAGTTTTGAATGTAGTCGGACGGCCTTCCCAAGCGTGGGGAGGCCGTCTCGCATTGTTTCTGTAAGGCGGTCGGGGTGTGGGAATCTGCCAAATTTTTCCTACCTTTGCCACAAATTGTAAAATAGTATGCACAGAGCCGGTTTTGTAAACATTGTAGGGAATCCGAATGTGGGCAAGTCCACCTTAATGAATGCTTTGGTGGGGGAACGCATCTCGATCATCACCTCCAAGTCGCAGACGACGCGCCACCGCATTATGGGCATCGTCAACGGCGACGATTTCCAGATTGTTTATTCCGATACACCGGGGGTGTTGAAGCCCAATTACCGCCTGCAGGAATCCATGCTGGAGGCATCGCAGTCGGCTCTGACCGACGCCGATGTGTTGCTCTACGTGACCGATACGGTCGAAACCTACGATAAAAACGCCGATTTTCTGGAAAAAGCCAAACAGTCGGGTGCTCCCATATTTCTGATTATTAATAAAATTGACCTGAATTCGAGCCAAACGGAGCTGGAGGAGCTGGTACAGAAATGGTCGGAAGTGCTGCCCGGGGCCAAAATTTTCCCGGTGTGTGCCAAGGAGAAGTTCGGCATGGATTTGCTCTTGGAGAATCTCAAAGAGATGCTGCCTGAGAATCCGGCTTATTTTGAGAAGGATGCGATGACCGACCGCCCGGCCCGGTTCTTTGTGACGGAGATTATCCGGGAGAAGATTCTGCAGCTTTATGAGAAGGAGATTCCGTACTCGGTCGAAGTGGTGGTGGAGCAGTTTAAGGAGAACGACTCCATGATCCGCATTCATGCGGCCATCATCGCCGAACGCGACTCGCAGAAGGGGATTTTGATCGGCAAAGGCGGTGCCATGCTCAAAAAGGTGGGGTCGGCGGCCCGGGCGGATATTGAGACATTTTTCGAAAAGAAGGTGTATCTGGAGCTTTTTGTCCGGGTGGAGAAAGACTGGCGCAACCGTGACCGCCAACTCAAGCAATTCGGGTACAACCTGTCGAATAACTAACTCTATAAGTCATTTACAGTCATGTCTTTAGTAGCTATTGTAGGACGTCCTAACGTGGGTAAGTCAACGCTGTTCAACCGGCTGACGGAGACCCGCACGGCCATTGTCAGCGAGGAGGCGGGTACGACCCGTGACCGGCAGTACGGCAAGGTGGAGTGGGGTAAGAAGCGTTTCTCGGTGGTGGATACCGGCGGTATGGTGGCCGGAAGTGATGATGTGTTTGAGGATGAGATCAACAAGCAGGTCAAGATTGCCATTGATGAGTCGGATGTGCTCATTTTTATGGTGGATGTGAAGGATGGTATCTCGGATCTGGACCGTGATGTGGCTTCGTTGCTACGGCGTACGCGCAAGCCGGTGCTGCTGGTGGTGAATAAGGTGGACAATTCGGATTTGCAGTATGGTGCGGCGGAGTTTTACGCGCTGGGCCTGGGTGATCCGCTTACGGTGTCGTCAATGACGGGATCGGGTACGGGCGACCTGCTGGATGCGGTGGTTCGGCTGCTGCCGGACGACGAGGAGCAGGATGCGTACGACGAATCGCTGCCGCGTATTGCGGTGGTGGGGCGTCCGAATGCCGGTAAGTCGTCGATTATCAATGCGTTTATGGGTATTGACCGCAATATTGTGACGGATATTGCAGGTACGACGCGCGATTCGATTTATACGAAGTACAATAAGTTCGGTAAGGAGTTTTACTTGGTCGATACGGCGGGAATCCGCAAGAAGGCGAAGGTGAGCGAGGATCTGGAGTTCTATTCGGTGATGCGTTCGATTCGTGCGATTGAGAATTGCGATGTGTGTGTGCTGATGATTGATGCTACGCGTGGTATTGAGGCGCAGGATCAGAACATTTTCTCGGTAATTCAGCGCAACCGCAAGGGTTTGGTGGTGTGTGTGAACAAGTGGGATCTGGTGGAGGAGAAGTCGGATAAGGCGATCAAGGTGATGACGGAAGCGATCCGCGCCCGTTTTGCTCCGTTTACGGATTTTCCGATTGTGTTTGCTTCGGCGCTGACGAAGCAGCGTATTTTCAAGGTGGTGGAGGAGTCGCTCCATGTGGCGGAGAACCGGCAGCGCCGGGTGCCGACGGCCCGGCTCAATGAGTTTTTCCTCCCTTTGATCGAGAATTTCCCGCCGCCTGCTACGAAGGGTAAGTACATCAAGATCAAGTATGTGATGCAGATTCCGCAGTCTTATACGCCTACGTTCCTCTTTTTTGCGAATCTGCCGCAGTATATCAAGGATCCGTATAAGCGTTTTCTGGAGAATAAGATCCGCGAGAATTGGGATTTTACGGGTACGCCTGTGCAGCTCTTTTTCCGCGATAAATCGGCCGAAAAAAGCAATAAACCGTCTGCATCCCCTTCCGGAAAATAGCGGCACATACCTTACGCTCCGCTTCGGGATAATGCTTGCTTGGTCAACGCAACTCGCTGACGCTCAAACAGCATCGACCTTCGCCGCATTATCCCTCACTACGCTGCGACATAGCAGAGAGGGGGTATTCTTCGCAGACTGCTTAAATCGGTCAAGTGTGGGGACGTGCCATGGCGCGTCCCTCCTGGCCATGGCACGTCCCTCCTAGAATCCGAAATACCGTTTGGCGTTGTTGTAGCAGATGTCCTCCACCATGGCGGCAATGCGGGGCAGCTCGCATTCGGGCAGCTCGCCGTTTTCCACATCGCGGCCCAGCAGGTCGCAGAGAATGCGGCGGAAATACTCGTGCCGCGGGTAGGAGAGGAAACTGCGCGAGTCGGTAAGCATACCCACAAAGCGGCTGAGCAGTCCCTGCATCGACAAGGTGTCGAGCTGCTTTGTGATACCATCCTTTTGATCGAGGAACCACCATGCGGCACCCCACTGCATCTTGCCGGGAACCGATCCGTCTTGGAAGTTACCCATCATGGCGGCCGTCATGGTGTTGGCTGCCGGATTGAGATTGTACACAATCGTCTTGGCCAAGCACCCCTCCGCGTCCAGACGCGAGAAGAAATGTGCCATTTCGCGCGCCGTAAAATCCTCACCGATTGAGTCGAATCCCGTGTCGGGGCCCTTGAGGGCAAACATACGGGCGTTGTTGTTGCGCAGCGGGCCGTAGTGGAACTGCTGCGCCCAACCGCTGGCCGCATCCATCACCGCCAGGTCGTGGAGCAGCGCCGAACGTATTTGATTGAGCTCCGGCATCGAAGGAGCCTGGCCGCCCAGCGCCTTGGCCAGAATGGCATCCAACTCACCCTCCGTATAGGCATCGTCGTAGAAGCGGTCCATGCCGTGGTCCGACAGGCGGCAGCCGTTGGCTTCGAAAAAGTCGTGACGCTTCTGCAGTGCCGCCTTCAGGTCGGCATAACGGGCAATCGAAATACCGCTGGCCGCCTCCAACTGCTTGATGTACGCCTGATAGGCGGCAGGCTGGTCCAAGGCCATCGCTTTGTCGGGGCGCCAAGCGGGCAACACCTTGATTCCAAAACCGCTCTCCTTGATTTGACGGTGCCAACGCAGATCGTCAATCGGGTCGTCGGTGGTGCATACCGTTTCGACATGGTAGCGGCGCATCAGGCCGCGGGCCGAATACTCCGGCGTTTGCAGCAGTTCGTTGCAGCGGTCGTAGATCCGTTTGGCCGAAGCCGGGTTGAGGCATTCCTCAATACCGAAAGCCGTCTTCAGCTCCAGGTGCGACCAGTGGTAAAGCGGATTGCGCAGCGTATAGGGCAGCGTTTCCGCCCATTTCTCGAACTTTTCCCAATCGCTTGCGTCGCCCGTGATAAAACGTTCGTCCACCCCGTTGGCACGCATCGCGCGCCACTTGTAGTGGTCACCGCCCAGCCAAAGCTCCGTAATGGAGCGGTAGCGCTTGTCTTCGGCAATCTCGCGCGGATTGAGGTGGCAGTGGTAGTCGATAATCGGCATCTTGGCCGCATGCTCATGAAAGAGGCGGCGGGCCGTTTCGGTGTGCAACAAAAAGTCAGAATCGAGAAAAGGTTTCATAGTCAGGTTATTTTACCGCCTTGGCCCATTGAATACAGGCCCGGCATTTGTCCGAAATCGATTTCCAATCACCGGCGGCCACTACCTCCTTGGGGAAGAGCTTGGAGCCCATGCCCACACAGAAGCTGCCGGCTTTCAGCCATTGGCTGATGTTCTCCTCGGTCGGTTCCACACCGCCCGTCACCATAATGCGCGACCAGGGCATGGGGGCTGTCAGGCCCTTGACGAACTTGGGACCAAGCACATCGCCGGGGAAAGCCTTGACGAGGTCGCAACCCGCCTCCTGGGCGAATCCCACCTCGCTGACCGTGCCACAACCGGGCGTGTAGGGGACGCAGCGGCGGTTGCAGACCTTGGCCACCTCGGGATTGAAGAGCGGACCGACCACAAAATTGGCACCAAGTTGCAGGTAGAGCGCCGCCGTGGGAGCATCCACCACCGAACCGACACCGATGGCCAGTTCCGGACAGTTTTCGGCCGCATAACGGACCACTTGGGCGAACACCTCGTGGGCGAAATCCCCGCGGTTGGTGAACTCAAAAGCGCGGATGCCGCCGTCGTAGCAGGCTTTCACCACTTGGCAGGCAATGGCAGCATCGGCGTGGTAGAAGACCGGAACGATGCGGGTGTCCGCCATTTTCTGTAAAACAGACAATTTATCAAATTTAGCCATAGCAAAGGTATTTATTCGTTGAACAAAGATTTGGCGATGCCCATTTCGAGGCCGCGCAGCTCCGCCAGACCGCGCATACGGCCCAGACAGGAGTAGCCGGGGTTGGTCTTTTTGCCGAGGTCGTCGATCATCTGGTGCCCGTGGTCGGGACGCAGTACAATCGGACATCCGCGGCGCTGCTCCTCTTCGAGCAGCGCTTTCATTACCTCGTACATGTTGACATTGCCCTCCAGGTGGCCGGCTTCGTGGAAGTTGCCTTCCGCGTCGCGCTGGGTGCTGCGCAGGTGGACAAAGTGGATGCGGTCGGCAAATTCGCGCATCATGGCCGGCAGGTCGTTGTCGGGACGAACGCCCAGCGAACCCGTGCATAGGCAGAGGCCGTTGGCCGGCGAGGGTACCGCCTCCATGATGCGGCGGAAGTCATCGGCCGTGCTCATGATGCGGGGCAGCCCCAGAATGGGCATGGGCGGGTCGTCGGGATGGATGACCAGTTTGATGCCCGCCTGTTCGGCGGCGGGGCAAACCTGCTCCAGAAAGTAGAACAGGTTGCGGCGCAGTTGTTCGGCGTCGATATGGTCGTAACGAGCCAGTTCCTGACGGAACTGATCGACTGTGAAGCTCTCTTCCGAGCCGGGCAGACCGGCAATCATGTTGCGGGTGAGGGTCTCGCGTTCCTGCGGACTCATCTGCTCAAAGCGGGCCTTGGCTTTGGCCTGGTCGGCTGCACTGTACTCCTTCAGCGCTCCCGGGCGCTTGAGAATGAAGAGGTCGAACGCCATGAAGGCGGCCCGTTCGAAACGCAGCGCACGGCTGCCGTCGGGAAGGGGGTAGGCCAGGTCGGTGCGCGTCCAGTCGAGTACCGGCATAAAGTTGTAGGTGACCACCTTGATACCGCAGCGGCCCAGGTTGAGCAGACTCTGCTTGTAATGGTCGATGTAGCGCTGGAAATCGCCCGTCTGGGTTTTGATGTGCTCGTGTACCGGCACGCTTTCAACCGTAGTCCAGGTAAGGCCGGCGGCCTGCACCATATCCACACGCTTTTGGATTTCCTCCACCGTCCAGACCTCCCCGTTGGGGATGTGGTGCAAAGCGGTAACCACGCCCGTGGCACCCGTCTGGCGGATGTCCGACAAGCTGACGGGATCGTTGGGCCCGTACCATCGGAAAGTTTGTTCACAAAGGATCATGCTGCTCAGGATTTTAAATACAAAAAACATTGAATCCACCGTCCACCACAGCAACGGTGCCCGTAACAAAACGCGAGGCGTCGCTGATCAGGTATTGGATGGTGCCGCACAGTTCCTCCGGCTGGCCCATGCGGCCCATGGGAGTCTGGCGGATGATGTCCTCGCCGCGCGGGGTCAGGCTGCCGTCGGGATTGGTGAGCAGCGAGCGGTTCTGTTCCGTTAGGAAAAAGCCCGG
>JAGDAS010000102.1 GCA_017959385.1 Paludibacteraceae bacterium | reverse complement strand
TCAGCTGACAGGAAAGCTCCGTCCGTTCCACCACCGATGCAATACTCGCCTTGAGCATATCGGACGTATGGTAATTCACCCAGATGACACTGATATCGTATGAACTCATTTCGGTATTTTCGAATAAACGGAATAATAGTAATTCTCCCGCTCCTCGAAAGTAATCACTTTTTCGTCAAGCAGATAGTTGTCATACTGCATGAACCGGTTTTTGTCGGATTGGGACCAGACCTTGAACAGAGAGGCCAGATTGAAATAGAAGAACAGCGCCAATGCCGGCAACCGCTTCTCCACCTGCATAAGCGAAACATACAGCACCCACACCCCGGCCACGAACAGGTTGGCCACACGGGTATGAAGGATTTCCATACCGTGACCGCAGAAAGCGAAGAAAATGTACAAAGCGTAAAGGTGCAGGAAGAGATTGCTCTCCCTAAAGGACTGTTTGATCCGGTTGAAGCGCCAACCTATGAGAACCGCCATCAGCATACGGTCCAAATCACCCAATGAGAACAACTTCTGCCGGGCATACTCGCCTTCCGACAAATAAATGGACGCGCGCTGCCCCAGCGTCCCGTGCAGCAGTGAAACCGCCCAAACCAGGTATTTGACGATAAACGGAGAAAGGAGATACATAACTAGGCTGATTCCCAACACGATCCAATAACGACGTTGGACAAAATCGCGCCGCAGGAGCCCGTAAAGCACCATGTACAAAACCGCCGACCAATGGAACAGAAGCCCCACTGTATTGAACGCCAGATAACGCCCCAGCCTCCCCTCCGGCACGTATTTCAGCGAGAGCAGGAACAACAGCATACTCTTCACGTTGCGCAACAGGTTGAACTCATACGTCAGTCCGAAGAACGCCAGGAAGAGCAGCATGAAAAGCGCATAGTACCTGCGCGGAAAATAACGGTTGAACACTACCGTGAGCAGCAACAGATCGACCAATGTATTGACGGCTGTGTAAAAAACATAGCTGGGACAAAGGGTTTTCAACAGTGATGTCCAAAGGAGGAAACCGGGTTCTACCCCCACTTGGAAAGCATAGGGCAGAATGCCGTCACCAAAGACCGGAATTTCCTCGAACAGGGGATAATACCAGTGCATATCGGTCTCAACGAACCCCCGGAAACCGATGAACACCAGCAACAGGGCAAAGACCGAAAACACCAGCAAACGCTGCAACAGCGCATATCTGGAGAACAGAAACTGCAGGACGGCTATGCCGCCCAACAACGCATAAACCGCTAAAGATGGACCACTATACCCCATGCCGCATCCGATAGGTCCAGAAAATGAAACAAATGGCCACCACAGCCTCGGTCAACAACAGCGAAAGCGCCGTCCCGACCGACCCCAGCCGCGGAGAAAGCAGCACCACAGACACCAAAGCCACCGCCGCCGCCAGCAAGTAGGTATTCTGAAAGCGCCGTTTCTCCCGTCCGCCTCCCAATGCCAGCAGAAACAACTGCCCGTACACGCCTCCCAATCCGACAAACAAAGGTACAAAGGCATCGATATGGAAAAGCCGTCCCGTTCCGGCATAATTACCGCCGAGCCAATATTCAACCCAAGGCCCGCCGAAAAACAGGGCGGCCCCGACCAGCAGCATGGCGGTCACCACCACCACGGACAACTGACGGCCCAACTGCAACGCTTCGGCCCGGGAAACCGCAGCCAAACGGCTGATTTTGGGATAAAAGGCCTGTAAAACGGGCATCAGGGCGGCATAACAGAGCGCCCGCATCACCCGGTCAACAGCCGAATAGCGGCCCACTTCCTCCGGCAGCGCATACCAGGCCAGAATCAGCACAAAACAAGCAGTATAGACATTGGTGGCGGCCGATGACAGAAAAATCGGCCAGCTTTCGCGCATCTCGTTTTTCACCTCCGTCCAATCGGGCGGAAGCAGACGGACCCAATGCCGGCGCCAGGTCAGCACGATGGTAAACAAAGCGGCACCCACCGACACCAATGCCTGCAAAGCCGCCGCCGTCAATACATCATCGGGGCTTTTGACCAACCAAAATGTGAGCGGAAGCAAGGCGAATTTGGAAACAGCGTTGCCGATGGAGACCCACTTGACCTGCCCGATTCCCTGAAACAGGAACACGAACAAAAAAGCATTGCCGACAACCGAGAGAAAAAACAAATACAGCGTGGAGCGGTACAGTTCGAACCTCGGGATCAGGGACACCAGCACCAGCAGGACAGCCGAAACGGCCAACAGAAACATTTTGGCATAAAAAGTACTGGAAAAAACGCGATTGACCGCAGCCGGATCGTCCCGTACCACAGCAATGCGTTTGGTGGCACTGAGATTGAATCCGAAATCAACGATCAGCTGCAGATACTGACAGGCTGCCAACGAGAAACCGATATATCCGAACCGTTCAGCGCCCAACACCTTCATCAGATAGGGCAGTACCAACAACGGCGCCACAAAATTCACACCCTGCAACGCCAACAGGTAAAGCACATCCTTTACCTCACGGGTATTCCCCTGTATGAGTTTGAACACCCCCATTTAATACGCCCGGGCGAATACCACGCGTTGTTTGGAGGGTTTGCCGGTCACCATGCACTTGCCGGGGGTCTTGTCGCCGTCAAAAGGAATGCAGCGGATGGTCGCCTTGGTCTCCTCTTTGATCTTCTCCTCGGTTTCGGGCGTGCCGTCCCAGTGGCAGAGCAGGAACCCGCCTTTCTCGATTTCGACTTTGAACTCGTCGTAGGTATCGACCGTTCGGGTTACCGAAGCGCGGAAATCCTTGGCCTTCTGAAGAATATTCCGCTGAATCGTATCCATCAGCCCGGCCACATGCTCCTCAACACCTTCGAGCGGCAGCGTTTCCTTGGTCATGGTGTCGCGGCGTGCCACCTCAATGGTGCCGTTCTCCAGATCGCGGGCTCCCATAGCCAGACGCACCGGAACGCCCTTAAGTTCGTATTCGGCAAATTTCCAACCCGGCTTCTTGGTATCGTCGTCGTCCAGTTTGACACGGATGCCGCGGGCTTTGAGCGCACCGACCAGCGGTTGGAGTTTCTCCACAATGGCCGCAAGCTGCTCATCATTCTTGTAAATGGGTACAATGACCACCTGTATCGGTGCCAGCACCGGCGGCAACACCAAACCGTCGTCGTCGGAGTGAGTCATGATGAGCGCACCCATCAGTCGGGTGGAAACACCCCACGAGGTGGCCCAAACCAACTCCTGCTGGTTTTCTTTATTCATAAACGTGACATCGAAGGCCTTGGCGAAATTCTGCCCCAGGAAGTGGGACGTACCGGCCTGCAGGGCTTTTCCGTCCTGCATAAGCGCCTCGATACAGAAGGTTTCGACCGCGCCGGCGAAACGTTCGTTGGCCGACTTGACACCCTTGATCACCGGGACCGCCATAAAATTCTCGGCAAAGTCGGCATAAACCTCCAGCATCCGCTGCGCCTCCTCCAACGCCTCCTGCGAGGTGGCATGGGCTGTATGCCCCTCCTGCCAGAGGAACTCGGCCGTACGCAGGAACAGACGGGTACGCATTTCCCAGCGCACCACATTGGCCCATTGGTTGCAGAGAATGGGAAGGTCACGGTAGGAATGGATCCAGTTCTTGTAGGTGCTCCAGATAATCGTTTCCGAAGTGGGACGTACAATGAGCTCCTCCTCCAGCTTTGCGGCCGGATCGACCACCACGCCGCTGCCGTCGGGATTCTGCTTGAGACGGTAGTGCGTCACCACGGCGCACTCCTTGGCGAAGCCTTCCACATGATCCGCCTCCTTGCTGAGGAAGGATTTGGGAATGAACAGCGGGAAGTAGGCGTTGACGTGCCCCGTAGCCTTGAACATGTCGTCGAGGGCGCGCTGCATGCGCTCCCAAATGGCGTAACCGTAGGGTTTGATTACCATACAGCCGCGCACCGACGAGCTTTCCGCCAAATCGGCCTTGACTACGAGTTCGTTATACCATTGTGAATAATTCTCCGAACGGGAAGTGAGTTGCTTTGCCATGACACTTAGATGTTATCAGGCCGCAAAGGTACACAAAAAACGGGGATTTACGACAAATCCCCGTTAAAATTAAATAGGTAGCAGGCTCATTGCCCCTCAGCCGTCTTCTGTTTGGCATTCAGCACAAACTTGTATGTGGCCACACGCATACCGCTCTCGTTGGGCTGCGCCATGGAGCAGACGCTGAGCAGATACTTGTCGCTTTCGTAATAAAAGCACATGTTGTCGTTCTGCACGCTGGTGCTGGCCACCACAAAACCATTGGCCTCGAGCGTCTGGTAAATCTTCAGGTAAAGCTGCAGGTCGGTCGTAGCATAGCCGATGCCCGAAGGATAATCCATATCGCGGTCCTTGAGCACGGAGCAGAGGGTCCAGTGACCGTCGGCCGCATGGGTGCCGCGCTCCCAGGTGATGGAGCCCGTCTTGGACGAGTAGAAATTCCACCCGCGGGTCACCAGGTAGTCGTTCACCTCCTTGTAAGTGTTGCGGTTGAGCAGGTCGATCAGTTCCCGGAGGTCCAGTCCGTCGGCGGCCGACAGGGAGAAGACGGCCATCATGGCCACACAAAGCGTAAAGATACGTTTCATCATACTATCAAATTTAAGGTTCATGCTTCTTTTCAACAGCCGCCTTTCGGAAAATGAGGTACAGATCGGTCACGGCTCCGGCCAGCAGCACCACAGGCCACAACTGGCTGTCGCGGAACATCAGCACGGCAGTGGCGGCATAGAGCAGCATCACCAGCATCAGCAGCGTCTGCAGCCGGCGCATGCCGGTATCCATCCCCTGGTAGCGGTCCCGCAGCCGGCTGACGGCATAGCAGGCCACGGCGGCGGCAAACAGCCACCGGGCCGCAAGCGGAAAGCGGAAAAACAACGCCGCACCGGCCACCATACCCAGGCCGCCGGCCACCATCAGCCATTGGAATACTCCGTTCTTCATGGATCCACTACATAGACATCCTCATCGGGGGCACTCATGCGGTAGCGCTCACGGGCAAACCGCTCCAACCGCTTCCGGTCCGACTGCAGAAGACGCAGCCGCTCCCGGTTGTAGGCGGTCTTGTCCTGATAGGCTTTCACCTCCCTTTCCAGACGTTCGATCGTCCGGTCGTTGCGGTGCTGCACCACCCAGCTGTGCTCGGCGCCGGGGCGCAGCATCAGCCACAGGAAAGCCAATGACACCAACACAATGCCGATAGGGACCGTGTAATGCACGAGCCCGCCCAAAAACCGAAGGATACGCTCTCTTATCATTGTGGGACAAAGATACAGCATAATTTTTCAACTTTCAATTTTTTCTGCTATCTTTGCCAGAGAAAATTTTATTCCCGTTCATGGAAGAGTACCTTGTATCCGCCCGCAAATACCGACCGGCGACCTTCGCCTCCGTCATCGGACAGAAAACGCTGGTGACGACGCTGCGCAACGCTATCACGGACAAACAGCTGGCTCACGCCTACCTGTTCTGTGGCACCCGGGGGGTAGGCAAGACCACGACCGCCCGCATTTTTGCGAAAGCGATCAATTGCGAGCACCTGCAGGAAGGCGAACCGTGCAACCAATGCGACTCCTGCAAAGCCTTCAACGAAGGCCGCTCCATGAACATCCACGAATTGGACGCCGCGTCCAACAACTCGGTGGAGGACATCCGCAACCTCATCGAACAGGTGCAGATACCGCCCCAGACCGGACGCTACAGCGTGTACATCATCGATGAGGTGCACATGCTCTCCGCCAGTGCGTTCAACGCCTTTCTCAAGACCTTGGAGGAACCGCCCTCGTACGCCGTCTTCATTCTGGCTACGACCGAAAAGCATAAGATTCTGGAGACCATTCTGTCGCGCTGCCAGGTGTACGACTTCGCACGCATCACCGTGAGCGACACCATCGCCCACCTGCAGGACATCGCCTCCAAAGAGGGGGTGGAAATCGACACCGACGGACTGAGTGTCATCGCCACCAAATCGGACGGCGGCATGCGCGATGCCCTCTCCACCTTTGACCAACTGGTCAGTTGCTGCGGCAAAAAAATCCGTTACCAGGATGTTATCGACAACCTGGGCGTACTGGACTATGACTACTTTTTCCGGTTTACGGACCATTTTCTGAAAGGCGAAGTCAACGCTTCGCTGCTCCTACTGGATGAAATCCTGCACAAAGGCTTCAACGCCGCCAACTTCACCGGCGGGCTGGCCGCCCACCTGCGCGACGTCATGGTCAGCAAGGACGCCACCACGCTGCCGCTGCTCCAAGTGGGCGACGGCATCAAGCAACGCTACCAGGAGCAGGCGGCACGATGTTCCAACCCCTTCCTGTACGACGCACTCGACATTGTCTGCCAATGCGAGGCCGAATACCGGGGCAGTCAAAACAAACGCCTGCTGGTGGAACTGATGCTCATCCGATTGTGCCAACTTTCGGAGCAAAAAAAAAATGATTAGGTTTCATCGGAGCCATCCGCTGAAACCCTTCTCCGCCCTCGCCCCGAAAGCACCGGACTCCGCCGCACAGCCGGCAGCCGCCCGCGTCCAAGCGGCTCCTTCCCCGCAACCCGTCACCGCCGCTGCCGCACCCGCTCCGGCCGAAAGCCGTCCGGCGGCACCCTCGCGTTCCTTTGGAAGCGCCCGCATGGGCATGGCCTCGCTGCTGGCCTCTCCGACGAAAGCAAAAACGCAGCAGCCGGTCGAAACCTCCGCCACCACCGCACCCGCCGGAGAACAGCCGGTTGACAAGGAACAACTGGGAAGCGCCTGGGTAGGATTCAAAGAGCAGATTCCCGACCGCGCCCGCCTGCACTTCCACTTCGACACCCTGCCCGAACTGACGGGCAACGAAGTCCACGTACAGGTCAAAAGCCCCATGTTCTACGAAGACATGCAGGATCTGCGGCCCCGGCTGCAATCGTATCTGCAACAACGGCTGTCGCACCCGGGACTGAAAGTGGTTGTGGACCTGGTGGTACCCGAAGGCGCCGGCCGCACCCTGACCGACAAGGAGAAAATTCAGGAAATGGCCGCCAAAAACGGAGCCGTCAAAGACTTGTACAAACGGCTGAACCTGCGTTTTGAATAATCCTACCCTTACAATTCGTTGATCACCGCCACCGTATGGCATGCGGCCAGCGCGGCTGTCTCCACCCTGAGCCGGGTCTGCCCCAGCGACACGGGCCGATAGCCGTTCTGCAAGGCAAGCGCCACCTCCTCCTCGCTGAAATCCCCCTCCGGACCGATGAGAATCAGCACCGAAGATTGTTTCCGCACCTCGTGCGAAAGGAGTTTCCGCTCGCCGGCATGGCAGTGGGCAATGAATTTTTGGTCGGCATCGGCCCGCTGCATCAGTTGCTTGAACGTACACGGTTCGTTGAGCCGGGTGAGTACAGGCTGCATGGACTGCTTCATGGCCGACACGAGGATCTTTTCCAACCGCTCGTTTTTCACCACTTTCCTTTCGGAAAACCGGCAGAATACGGGCGTAATCTCGTCAATGCCGATCTCGACCGCCTTTTCGGCAAACCACTCCAGCCGGTCCATGTTCTTGGTGGGGGCGATGGCAATGTGCAGCCGGTACGGGCGCGACACTTCCGGAGCGACGGGTTGCAAGGCGTTGAGCACACAGTGCTTGGGATGGGGTACCGCTATGGTAGCCTCGTACACTCCCCCTTTGCCGTCAAGCACAAGCACGCTGTCGCCCGCCGCCAGGCGGAGCACCTTCACGGCATGAGCCGACTCGTCCTCCGGCAGGACGGGTTGCACGGCAATGTCAGGGGCATAGAAAAGATGCATATCAGAGACGCTTAATCAGGGTTTCAAGCAATTGGAAATTCTTCTGTGGAGCCTCGGTCCAGAAGCGGGCATACTGTTCCGCCTGATTGTCCACCCAAGGCGTGTCACTGATGATACGGAAGGAGATAAACGGCACTCCCTGCTGGAAGCAGACATGAGCCACGGCGTTGGACTCCATATCAACCGCCAGGCCTTCCGGCCGCTTGCGTTTGATGGCCAGCAGCATGTCGTTGTCGGTAATGAACTGGTCGCCGGTGCAGATCTGCCCCAAACGTACCCCCTCCACATGCTGCGCCGCCTGTTCAAGCGAGGCCAACAGGGCCGGATGGGCGGGCAGCGGATCGGGGAAACCCAGTTCCTTGAGATGATCGCTCACCTCACCGGCATAGAAGTCGTGATAACAGGTAGTGGCACCCACCACAATATCCCCCACGGAAAGACTGCGGTCGATACCGCCGGCCACACCGGTGTTGACCACGGCGTCGGGGTGCCATTGGTTGAGCATACTCCAGGCCGTAGAGGCGGCGTTGACCTTGCCGATACCGGTTTTGAGCAGCGCGATCTGTTTGTCGCCCAACGTACCGGTCAGGCCGGTACGGGTGCCACAGGTGAATTCGCGGGCGTCGGCGAGCAGCGTGCGGGTCAGTGAGAACTCGCTTTCCATCGCCACGAGGACACCTATTTTACGAAAGTTCTTCTTATTCATTTTTTAAAAAAGTGACAAACGCCTGGTAGGTCGCATAGATGTCAAGTTTGGCCGTCAGTTCGTAAGGCGCGTGCATGGAGAGCACCGCCACACCGGCATCAAGCACGTTCATGCCCAGATTGGCCAGGTAGCCGGCCACCGTACCGCCGCCGCCCAGATCCACCCGGCCCAGCTCGCCGATCTGCCACGGAATATCGTGGGCGTCGAGCAGATGCTGCACGCCGGCCTGGAATTCGGCATGGGCGTCGGAGGCACCCGATTTGCCGCGGGCGCCGGTAAACTTGGTCAACACAACACCCTTGTTGACGAACGAGGCGTTCATACGCTCCGACACATCGGCGAAGGTCGGGTCGTAGGCGGCGTTGACATCGGCCGAAAGGCACTCGCTGTGCGAAAGCACGGTGCGGTCGTTGCTTCCGAGCGTTTCGGCCACATCGGCGGCGAAATAGCGGAAGTAAGCCGACTGCAGGCCGGTATTGCCCACGCTGCCGATCTCCTCCTTGTCGGTGAGAATGACCACTGCGGTGCGGTCCACCTGCTCAAGCTCCAAGACGGCCTGCAGCGCCGGATAGGCGCACACCCGGTCATCCTGTCCGTAAGCACCGACAAAGCTGCGGTCCAAGCCTACATCGCGGGCCGGGAAGGCGGGAACCGCCTCCAACTCACTGGCCAGGAAATCCTGCTCCACCATGCCGTATTTCTCATGCAACAGGCGGAGGATGTTCTCCTTCACCCTTTCGGAGATTTTCTCACCGGACTCGTCCTGCGTCTGCCCGGAGGGCAGCGAACCTACCACGATGTTAAGCTCTTCGCCGCGCACCACATTGGCGGCATCGCGTTTCATCTGGTCTTGTGCCAAATGCGGCAGCAGATCGTCGATGTAGAAGACGGGATCGCCCTCCTCATCGCCCAGACGGATTTCGCGTCTGCTGCCGTCGGAGAGCATCAGCACACCGTGGATGGCCAGCGGAATGGTGGTCCATTGGTATTTCTTGATGCCGCCGTAATAATGCGTCTTGAGCAAGGCCATACCGTCCTTCTCGTAGAGCGGATTCTGCTTGAGATCGAGCCGCGGCGAGTCAATATGGGCGGCCAGCACCCGCATACCCTCGGCGATGGGGCGGCGGCCGATGACAGCGGCGATCACCGATTTATGATGGTTCTCGTAGTAAATCCGGTCGCCGGGACGAAGCGGGTCACCGAACGAAAACGGACGGAAACCGTGCGCCTGCAACTGGCGGACGGCCTCGGTTGTGGCCTCGCGCTCGGTTTTGGCAATATCCAGAAATTGTTTGTAGCCTTCGCAAAAGGTCCAAGCCTCCTGCCTCCAGGCGGCTTCCTTGCGTTCTCCAATCGGCTGGGGACGATAGTGTAACGACGTCATGATGCACTGAATTTTCCGCAAATGTAACGTTTTAATCTGGAAATTCAAAATGAAGGAAGATGCAAATAATTGTAGTGTATATCGGGAAAATCCACTATATTTGTGGGCGAAACCAAATAACGAATCCCATGGCAGCCCGTAACGGCAAAATAAGAATCAAAGACATCGCCGAAATGGCCGGTGTATCCGAAGGCTCGGTTGACCGCATTCTTCACAACCGCGGCAATGTATCCAAAAAGAGCGAGGCCAAAATCCGGGCCGTACTGGACAAGATCAACTACAAACCCAACAAATATGCCAGCGTACTGGCGTCCAACAAGCAGTGGGCACTGGCCTGCCTGATTCCCGAAACCCAAGACAGCCCCTATTGGACGCAGGTGGAACAGGGCATCCGCAAAGCCGCCGAGGAGAGCAACAACCTCAATGTCAGCGTGCAGTGTTTCCACTTCAACCAATTTGACGAAAGTTCCTTCCAAACAGCCATCCGGGAGCTCAACACCACCGGATTCGACGGACTGGTCTATTCGCCGGCCTTCAAAGCACCGGCCGAAGCCTTCGCCCGTCAGTTGGAAGCGGCGCAGAAGCCCTATGCACTGATTGACTCCGACCTACCCGACCACCCGGCCACCTGCTACTACGGCCAGCATTCGCTGCAAAGCGGCTACATCGCCGCCAAACTGCTCTTTCCCTGGCTTTCCGGGAAAGGGATTCTGCTGGTCCACCTGAAACGGGAGGGACAGGAGATTCAGAACCAGATGGCCGAACGCCGCAAAGGGTTTATGAATTTCGCCGCCGAGCAACTGCAGGGCACGCCAATCCGCGAAGTGGAGATTACAGAAACGAATATCAGCCCGTTGGAGGAGGCTCTGAACGAAACGCAACCCGAAGCCTGCGTGGTGTTCAACTCCAAGGCGCACCTGGTGGCCGACCTGCTGCAGGCGCGGGGCCTTTCCGGCAAAATCCGCCTCATCGGCTACGACACCATTCCCGAAAATGTGCAGCATCTCAAGGCTGGCGGCATCTGGTGCCTGATCGGACAACGTCCGGCCACGCAGGGGTTCAACGCCGTCAAGTCACTGGCCGACCTGCTGGTGTTCCAGACCCGGCCTTCGCGCACGAACTACATGCCCATCGACATCCTGACGGGCGACAACATCGACTACTATTCCGATTTGGATTAAATCTGCTCCGGCTGGGCCGATTTGTGGCGGCTCAGCACATAGATGTAGAATCCCAGCGCAATGGCGGTGGCGATCTCGCCCGTCACAACGGACGCAGTGTAGGACCAACCGAACCCTTCGGGGGCATAACAGATATAGGTAGCGCACACCGTGGTCATAAACAGGGCGGGCAGCAGCGTCATCCAGACATAACGACGGCGGTGTCGCCACAGATATACCGAAATGGTCCAGAGGGTAAGTGCCGCCATGGTCTGGTTGGCCCAGGCGAAATAACGCCAGATAACCCCGAAACCGTCGGCGTCGTGCTGGCTGTACAGCAGGAATCCGAAGGTTATCAGGAACAAAGGAATGCAGATGGCCAGACGTTTGAGAATCGGCTTTTGGTCATAATGCAGCATTTCGGCCACCATCAACCGGGCCGAGCGAAGCGCCGTGTCGCCCGAGGTGATCGGCGCCGCCACTACTCCCAGCACGGCCAGCAGACCGCCGAAGCGGCCCAACCAACTGCTCGTAATATCCTTCACCACCACAGCGGCATTGTTCTCGCCCATGCCCTTTTCACCGAAATAATAGATGGCGGCAGCCGCCCAAATCAGCGCCACCACGCCTTCGGTCACCATGGCGGCGTAGAACACGCGGCGGCCCTGACGCTCGCGGGTCATGCAGCGGGCCATCAGCGGCGACTGTGTGGCATGGAAGCCCGAAATGGCGCCACAGGCAATGCTGATGAACATCATGGGGAATATGGGATAACCCTGCGGGTGCGGCGGCAGCGTTCCGTCGGTCAGCTGGGTCAGTTCGGGCAGCGACGGATGGAACACATACAGCATGGCCAGCACGCCGACCGCCATGATGAGCAGCGCGACAGCGAACAACGGATAGACCTTGCCGATAATCTTGTCGATGGGCAGCATGGTGGCCACCATATAGTATAGGAAGATCACGGCTATCCAGAATGTCATGTTCAACACATCCGGGGTCATGCCGGACAGCAGGGCCGCCGGCCCGGAGATGAACACGGCGCCGACCAGGATCATGAGCAGCACGGAGAACACACGCGAGAACCAACCGATACCGGTTCCGAGGTATTTTTCGTGCAGCACCGGCAGATTGGCTCCGTTGTTGCGCAACGAGATCATTCCGGCCAGATAGTCATGAACGGCTCCGCCGAAAATGGTGCCCAGCACAATCCACAAGTAGGAAGCCACCCCGAATTTGGCGCCCATGACCGCACCGAAGATGGGACCGAGCCCCGCAATGTTCAGGAATTGGATCATATACATCCGCCAGGCCTTCATGGGAACGTAATCCACCCCGTCGGGATGGGCGACCGCCGGAGTCGGACGCGAATCGTCCGGGGCGAAAACCCGTTCTGTAAACCATCCGTACACCACATAACCGAGTACGAGCGCAACCAATGCAAGGGAAAAACTGATCATAACTTCCGATATTTGCATGCAAAATTACACAATCCGTCAGAAATGCAAAAACATGTGGACAAATTTGTCGGAAGAATGGCCTTTACTTATCATATTTTTCGCTAACTTTGCCCCGTTTGCAAAATATATGCAATATTTGTGGACGGTTTTGCATAAATATACAAAGTTTATACTATGGAAACAACGTACTCTCCTTTGTTTTTGATGGTGGTGGGGCTCACCACGGTGTTCGCTGTACTGCTGTTGGTCATCTTGACAGGCAAATTGCTCATCCTGTTGATCAACAAGTTCGCTCCGGAAGAAGTGAAGAAAACGGTCCAGGCCGCCGGCAACGGTCAGGTGGATCCCACGGTACGCCAGGCCATTGAGGCCGCCATCCGCCAGTTGAGCGGCGGCAAAAAGGAAGTGGCAAGCATTGAAAAAATTTGAAAAATCATAAATCTACACTTATGGCTAAGAGTAAAGAAGTGAAATTCAGTCTCGTATTCAGAGACATGTGGCAGTCGGCCGGCAAATATGTCCCCCGTGTGGACCAGCTGGTAAAGGTGGCGCCCGCCATTGTAAAAATGGGTTGTTTCGCCCGCGTGGAAACCAACGGCGGCGGATTCGAACAGGTCAACCTGCTGTTCGGAGAAAACCCGAACAAGGCCGTACGCGCCTGGACCAAGCCCTTTCACGAAGCCGGCATCCAGACCCACATGCTCGACCGCGGTCTGAACGGTCTGCGCATGAGCCCGGTACCCGCCGACGTACGCAAACTTTTCTATAAGGTGAAGAAAGCCCAGGGCACCGACATCACCCGTACGTTCTGCGGACTCAACGACACCCGCAACATCATTCCGTCGATCGGCTACGCGCACGAAGGAGGCATGATCTCGCAATGCAGCCTCTGCATCACCTTCTCGCCGCTGCACACAGTGGAGTACTACACCAACATGGCGTTTGAACTCATCCAGGCCGGTGCCGACGAAATCTGTCTGAAGGACATGGCCGGCATCGGCCGTCCGGAATCGTTGGGCAAAATCGTTGCCAACATCAAGGCCAAATATCCCGATGTACCTGTTCAATACCATTCGCATGCCGGTCCCGGCTTCAGCATGGCCTCCATTCTGGAAGTGTGCAAAGCGGGCTGCGACTATGTCGATGTAGGTATGGAGCCGCTTTCGTGGGGTACGGGCCACGCCGACGTGCTGGCCGTACAGGCCATGTTGAAGGATGCCGGATTCAAGGTACCCGAAATCAATATGGAAGCCTACATGGAGGTGCGTACGCAGATTTTCGCCATGATGGACGACTTCCTGGGCTACTACATCCCCTCGCGCAACCGTCTGATGAACTCACTGCTCATCGCTCCGGGCTTGCCGGGCGGCATGATGGGCAGCTTGATGACCGACCTCGAAACCAATCTCGAAAGCATCAACAAATACAAGGCCAAGCACGGCCAGGAGCCGATGACGCAGGATCAGCTGCTCATCAAGCTCTTCAACGAAGTATCGTACGTATGGCCCAAGATGGGTTACCCCTGTCTGGTAACGCCGTTCAGCCAGTATGTCAAGAATATGGCGCTCATGAACGTGATGCAGATGGAGAAAGGCAAGGAACGCTGGAGCATGATTGCCGACGACATTTGGGACATGATGCTCGGCAAAGCCGGCAAACTGCCGGGCGAACTCGACAAGGAATTGGTTGCCAAGGCCGAAGCCGAAGGCCGTCAGTTCCACAACGAGGATCCGCAAAGCAACTATCCCGACGCCTTGGACGAATTCCGCAAGGAGATGCAGGAGAACGGCTGGGAGCTGGGCGAAGACGACGAGGAGCTCTTCGAACTGGCCATGCACCCGCAGCAGTACCGTGCCTACAAATCGGGCAAGGCCAAGGCCGACTTTGAGGCCGATCTGGCCAAGCGCAAGGCCGAACGTGCCTGTAGTGGCGGTGCCGCACTGCCCCAGACGCTGCAGGTGGAAGTGGGCGGACAGACCTACAAAGTAACCTTGAGCGAAGCCGGCAGTGCACCTGCCGCAGCCGCACCGGGTGTCGCAGCCGCCGCAGCGGCCGCTCCCGGCGAGGGTCAGGACCTCACCAGCCCGCTGGAAGGCAAGTTCTATCTGGTCAAAGGCAGCGGTGACACGCCGGTCAAGGTGGGCGACACGGTCAAGAAAGGACAGACCGTATGTTACATCGAGGCCATGAAGACCTTCAACGCCATCGCCGCCGAATGCGACGGTGTGGTTACCGCCATCTGCCTCAACAGTGGCGACAGTGTGTCGGAAGATGATGTACTCATGAAAATTAAAGGCTGATTCCCATGCAAGAAGTTTTTGAAAAAATCTATGGAATGACGGCCATCGGCGCCATTGTCGATGATCCGCGTTTCCTGATCATGTACCTGCTGGCCTTCGTGCTGCTCTACCTGGGCATCAAAAAGGGGTTTGAACCGCTGCTGCTCATCCCCATCGCCTTCGGCGTGCTCATCGCCAACTTCCCCGGCGGTGGTATGGGTGTGATCGGTGCCGACGGCGACGGTATGGTCGAATTCTGGAAGAACGGCGTGCTCGTCAAACGTCCGGTATATGAAATGCCGCTTACCGAAATCGCACACGACATGGGCCTGATGAACTACATTTACTATGCACTCATCAAGTCGGGTCTGCTGCCTCCCATCATCTTCATGGGTGTGGGTGCCCTGACCGACTTCGGCCCCATGCTGCGCAACCTGAAGCTCGCCATCTTCGGCGCCGGTGCCCAATTCGGCATCTTCGCCGTGCTGTTCGTGGCTTCCTATTTCTTCACCATGCCCGAAGCAGCCTCGTTGGCCATCATCGGTGGTGCCGACGGTCCGACGGCCATATTCACCACGCTGAAGCTGGCGCCGCATCTGCTGGGTCCGATCGCCATCGCCGCCTACTCGTACATGGCGTTGGTACCGGTGATTGTTCCGCTGGTGGTCAAGCTGACCTGCAGCAAGAAGGAACTGATGATCAATATGAAGGAGCAGGATAAGAAATACCCCAGCCAGACGGAATTCAAGAACATGCGTGTGCTGAAGATCATCTTCCCGATCGCCGTCACCACCATTGTGGCCATCATCGTACCCGATGCGGTATCGTTGATCGGCATGCTGATGTTCGGTAATCTGATCAAGGAAGTGGGTTCGAGCACCTCGCGTCTGTTCGAGACAGCCTCCAACGGCATCATGAATGCCGCCACCATCTTCCTCGGCCTTTCGGTCGGCGCCACCATGACGGTTGACGCCTTCCTGAACTGGACGACCATCGGCATTGTAGCCGGCGGTTTCCTGGCTTTCGGATTCTCGATTTTCGGCGGTATCATGCTGGTCAAACTCATGAACCTGTTTTCCAAGAAGAAAATCAACCCGCTGGTGGGTGCCACCGGTCTGAGCGCCGTGCCTATGGCTTCGCGCGTGGCCAACGACATCGCCCTCAAGTACGATCCCAAGAACCACGTGCTCAACTACTGCATGTCGTCGAACGTGGCGGGTGTCATCGGATCGGCAGTTGCCGCAGGTATTCTGATTTCGTTCCTGGGTTAATCCCGTTTTGACACATCAACGCGTTCCTCAGTGCCCTGCACCGGGGAATGCGTTTTTTTCTAAATTTCCATCATGAAAGAACTTCTCAAACTACTGACGGTTGCAGGAATCTGCCTGTTGAGCGCCTGCCACACCTCCCAATCGGCCGCTCTGGATCCGGATGCCTGCACGGCTCCCTATGCCTCGAGTAATCTAACCGAATACACACTCTATCAATTGGATGCGCAGACACTGCCTGAACTGCCCGAAAAGGTTGTGCCCCTCTACGACATCGTCATTGCCCGCCATGGCAGCCGCTATCTGGACGGGAAG
Organism: Paludibacteraceae bacterium; assembly: GCA_017959385.1. Taxonomy (GTDB): domain Bacteria; phylum Bacteroidota; class Bacteroidia; order Bacteroidales; family Paludibacteraceae; genus Enterocola. The sequence goes on along the minus strand of JAGDAS010000102.1, from coordinate 3,153 downwards.
GGCTCCTACACGATCATGCTCAACCTGTTCAGTGATGCCGAACGCGACGGTGTGATCACCCAGCAGGGCAAAGAATTTCTGGCATGGTACAAGACCTTGTATCCGCTGGTAACCGGGCATGAAAGCCAACTTACCCAAATGGGACACGACCAGCACTACAGCATCGCCCAAAGTCTGGGGCAATGGCTGCCAACGCTGTTTGAAGGCAAACCATCGGTCCGTATCGCCACCTCTACTTCGCAACGGGTCATTGACAGCCAGGAGGCATTCATGGAAGGTTTGACCAGCATACACCCGGCCATCCGTCCGGCTTTTGCCATTGATACCACCGAAAGGCTGCGCGTTCACAACCGCTGGGAGCTGAACGAACCCTGCGCCAGTGCATACGCCGCCTACAAGGCCCAACGCTTCGACCTGCCGGGGTTCATCGCGCGCTTCTTCACGGACGGAGATCTGCCGAGCCGCTATTTCGGAGACAACTACAACTTTGTACGCGTAATGCGCAACATGCTTGCGAGCCTGCAGTCACTCGACTTTCAGGCACCCGACGGCTGGCAACCCTTCTTCGGGGAAGCGGATTTCGCCGCCGTGCACGATATTCAGAGCAGCTTCACCATGCTGTTGTTGGGACGGAGCAGCCTGTCGGGCAACATCGGACTGGAATGGTACCGGGACGTCTGGCAAAGCGTATTGGATAATACGCTCACCGATTTGGAGCAGGGACGGGTGGCCGCCGGTCTGTACTTCACACACGACATCCTGATTGACAATCTGCTGGCCGTCCTGCGGTTGGACCGCTTCGGCGACGACATCCAGCCCATGGAGGCCATCACCGCCCAATACCCGATTTCGGCTGTGCCGATGGCGTCCAATCTGCAATTGTGCATCTGCCTGGACCAGGCATCCGGTGAAACCATCGTTTATCCGCTGCTCAACGGACGCTGCGGCCGGCTGCAGGGACTGCAGGAGGTCCGTCCGGGTGCCTACCGCTGGGAGGAGGTGGCCGCAAGACTTCGACAATAATCCGATTTCTTATGTAAATGAATTTTTATAATAACAAAACACTATGGAAGAAAGCAAACTGTTCACCCCCTATCAATTAGGCCCCATCACGCTGCGCAACCGCTTTATCCGTTCGGCGGCGTTTGAGAATATGTGCAAGGACAACGCCCCCACCCGGATGCTGCACGATTACCATGTCAGTGTGGCCCGCGGTGGCGTGGGCATGACAACGGTGGCCTACTGCGCCGTGGATCTGAGCGGCGTTTCGTTCAACGGACAGCTGTACGTACACGATGAAATTCTGCCGGAGCTGAAAAAGCTGACCGACGACATTCATGCCGAAGGCGCCAAAGCCAGCATCCAACTGGGCCACTGCGGCAATATGACCCACTTCTACACCTGCCACTGCATGCCGGTCAGCGCATCGACCGGTTTCAATCTCTATTCGCCCACCCCGCACCGTCGGCTGAAGGTGAAGGAAATCCAACAGTTGGTCAAACGATTCGGCGAAGCGGTCGATTTCGCCCGTAAGGCGGGTTTTGACTGTGTGGAGATCCATGCCGGTCATGCCTACCTGATCTCGCAGTTCATCAGTCCGCGCACCAACCACCGGCACGATGCCTACGGCGGCTCGTTCGAAAACCGCGTGCGCTTTATGAACGAAGTGCTCGACGAGGTGATGGCCCATGCCAAGGACGATATGGCCGTGGTGGTCAAAACCAACATGTGGGACGACTGCTGGCGCGGTTCGGACCTGGAGGAGGGATTGAAGGTAGCCAAGGAGATCGCGAAACACAAGGTGCACGGCATCGTGCTTTCCGGGGGTACGGTGAGTGCCTCCCCCATGACGATTCTGGGCGGTGCCATGCCCATCAAGACCCTCGCCCACTACATGCCGATGAAATCGTTCTGGTGGCTCAAGGCTGCGCTCAACTGCGGTGCCGGAAAGATCATGATACCGACGGTTCCCTTCAAGGAACTCTATTTTATGCAAAATGCCAAACGCTTCCTGCAGGAAATCAAGGATGTACCCTTGATCTACGTCGGCGGGGTGCAGTCGGGCGACAACTGCCAAACCATTATGGACGAGGGCTTTGAACTCTTCCAGATTGCCCATGTGCTCATCAAGGACCCTGATTTTGTCAAGCATGTGCAGGCCAACCCGCACTATCACGCCGGTTGCGGCCGCAGCAACTACTGTGTAGGCCGTATGTACACCAAGGAGATGAAGTGCCACGAATGCGTATTGCGCGACGGTGAGAAGATTCCCCAGGGACTTCAGAAAGAGATCGCGCGCCTGGAAGCCCAAGCGGCCGAATCGGTTCAAAAAGGCTGACCTGTATTTTCCGTAAGGGTATGCTGACGGTTTGCCGGTTTATCACCAAATACATGGCGGTCATCGTGCTGGTGGCCGCCGTGGCGGCGCTGCTGTGGCCGGAGGTTTTCTCCCACATCCACACGGCATGGATCAGTCCGTTGCTCGGCGTAGTTATGTTCGGCATGGGTCTGACGCTGCAGACCGATGATCTGAAACTGGTGTTCACGCGTCCGCGCGACATTCTGATCGGAAGTGCGGCGCAGTTCATCATCATGCCGTTGACGGCCTGGCTGCTCTGCCGCGCCTTCCAACTGCCCGACGAACTGGCGGTGGGTGTGATTCTGGTAGGCTGCTGCCCCGGCGGAACGGCCAGCAATGTAATCCGCTACCTGGCCGGAGGCGATCTGGCGCTGTCGGTCGGCATGAGGACGGTGTCCACGCTGCTGGCTCCGCTGCTTACGCCGCTGCTGGTATGGCTGTATGCCGGCAATTGGGTGGATGTCAACATCGTCAACATGCTGCTTTCGATTGTCGAGGTGGTGATTCTGCCCATTGTACTGGGCTTGCTCATCCAGCGTTTTCTGCCCGACTTCACGCACATGGTTCACGACTACCTGCCCGCGTTCTCCAGCCTGGCCATCGCTGTCATTGTAACGGCGGTGGTGGCGGCCAATGCAGCCCAATTGATGGATTCGGGCCTGCTGGTCTTTGCCATCGTGGTTCTGCACAATCTCTCCGGATTCGCCCTGGGCTACGGCGTGGCCCGGCTCATCCGCCTGCAACGGCCACAGGCCAGTGCGATCTGCATTGAAGTGGGTATGCAGAACAGCGGC
>JAGDAS010000101.1 GCA_017959385.1 Paludibacteraceae bacterium | reverse complement strand
GTTTGCCGACGGCATTGAGTTCGCCTCCGGCCGAAAGCTGCCGCTGTGGCTGTTGGGAATGATGTGATGTTTGTGGTTTTGCACATCTGTGGATTCTTTCCGAAACAGTTGTCAAGGTTTTCTTGACAACTGTTTCTGTTTCATCCTCCGACAAAAAACAACCCTGTTTTCTTCACAACTGTCACTTAGATTGTTATACGGAATATTCCTTGTACACGATTTGACCATGTGGTGGACAAACATCGAGTTGTACGAATATCTCGTACAACTCGACACACGTCGGGAACCGACTGAGCACCTGGGAACAAAATGTTCCTATGAATGTACCAGACATAAGGTACAAATTGTACTCCCGCTAAAACGTACAAAAACAAGGGGGTGAGTACAAAATGTACTCCCCCTTGTTTTTGCTGCGATTCCCCCCTCCCCAACAAAAAAAAGGCCACGAACCCCGTTCGTGACCTTTTTCCGTATTCAAAAGCGTTGGCTTACGGAACCAGCAGCTTGTAGGCGCGGTCGGCGACACGCACCAGGTAGATGCCCGAGGGCACCTGCAGCGTCTGCTCACCCTCGCCGGCGAGGACAGCCACCGTTTGGCCGACGAGCGTCGTCACCACCGTGCCGGCTGGAGCACCCAACACATGGATGCAACCAGCAGAGGCAAAGAGCGTGACACCGTCGGCGGCGGCTTCAGACATCCCTACATAATTGGCATCGAAGACCGTTACATCGTCGATTGCCGCGCCAAAGCCATAACCACTGATGTCTTCAAACATCAGTTGGAAGGTCGAAGACTTGTCGGGCAAGGGCATTTCCGTCACCATCCACTCCGAGCGGTCTTCGCTCATCCGGTTGAACTCGAGCCAGGGATCGCCCGGATCCAATCGGTAATAAATCCGAAGTTCGTCCAAATCGCTGCTCCACTTCGGAAGCATGTAGGCAATGCGAAGCATCGGCGCGTCGAGCGAGGTAATGTCCATCTCCGGCGAGATCAACTGACAAGAGCCGCCCGTATTGGCGGGGAAGCTGGCATAGGCATTCTGCTTGCCATCGAAGATCTGGCGCGCCCAATCGTAATCGGAAGTGGGGTAATTGTAAATTTCGGTCTTGGGTTGCAATCCATCGCCAAAACGCCATACCAGTTTTTCATCGGAGCTGGTGGTCGTCCAATCGGAAGAAACCGTCTCAAAACCTTCGAGATAAGGATGCGCCCCCGTCACCACCACCGGATGCGAAACGTCGCTGGCCGTAAAGGTGATTTGGCTCCACTGGGTATGAATCGACGCCTGTCCAATCAACGGCCGCACATACACCGTACGGGTGTCGTCCAAGTTCAATCCGTCGATTTGGTAGCTGTTATGATCGACTGTTTCGGGATACTGGGCATACAATTGCTCATCAGTCAGGTCGTTCTGATTCGAAACCACAACCAGCCAATGGTCCTCGTCGCCCCATTTGTCCCAGGTGATGGTGGCCGAAGAAGGCGTCAAGTTGTTCACATTCAGGTGAAGCACATGCGAATACGGCCGGGTTATCGAAACGTATTCCCAATTGCCATAACCGATGTCGCCGAACTCAGGGCGTATGAACGCATAATACGTAGTGCCCAATTCCAAATCCGTCAAGAGGTAAGACGTTTCCGTGTAGGCAATGGAAATCTTGTCTTGCAACTCCAATTCCGCGGCATACATGTACGATTTGGAAATCACCATCTGATACCCATTCACCAGAGGACGTTCATGCCAAACGATTTTGGGAGAAGTCACAAAGATGTTGTCGCCTTCCTTGTAAGGGCTTATGTTGCGGGGAATGGTGTACGCACTGACTCCCGTCCAATCGGTCACTTCGGAACCATTCAGCGAACGCATGTAGATGTAATAAAGCGTACCGTCGATGAGCGAGGTGAATTCGTAATTGTCGGCTCCGGTGAGTTCCACCTTGGTGGCAGATTCCAAAGCGGCGTCCAACATTTCAACCGTACTGATGACCAATTGCGTTTTTTGCGCGGCAGGGTGATTCGACCACGTCAATGCAATCGAACTGAAGAAGGCTTCGGTGCTGAGGCAAACCGGCGGCGCCAGGGTCGTCTCGCTCACGCGCACCTTGTCAATGGCAATGCCGTAGCCGTAATTGCTGTGGCCGGCGAAGGCAATCTGCGCCGTCGCCGAGTTGCCGGGCAAGTCGATGCCGACCGACACCCATACGGGAACCGGAGCCTCCATCGTGCTGAGCACTTGCCATTCGGCTCCGCTGTTTTCGCGATAAAGCACTTCCAGCACGTCCTGGTCTTGCGACCAATTCTCGTTGGCGTACTTGAACGAAATACTGGGGTTGGTCAACTGCGACAAGTCGAACACGGGCGAAACCAACCGGGTTACGTATCCGCGGGTCTTTGAAAAAAGCAACAGGTTGTAGTCGCCGTCGGCAGCCGCGGATCCGTACCTTTCCTGTTCGGAATTGCCTTGGTCGAGCTTCCACTCCAAGGTACCGTTGACAAATTCGTTGGTCCAACCGGCCAAATCGGTTTCAAAACTCTCGGTGTACGGAGATTCCGGAGTCACCG
>JAGDAS010000100.1 GCA_017959385.1 Paludibacteraceae bacterium | reverse complement strand
TGTGACCAGCGGTCCGGGCGCCACCAACACCATCACCGGCATCGGCGACGCCATGATGGACAGCACGCCGCTCATCGTCATTACCGGTCAGGTGGCCCAATCCATGCTGGGTACCGATGCCTTTCAGGAAATTGATATGGTGGGCATCACGCAACCCATCACCAAGTGGAGCTACCAGATCCGCGACCCGAAGGAGATCGCCTGGGCCGTGGCCCGCGCCTTCTACATCGCCAACAGCGGTCGTCCGGGCCCGGTGGTGCTGGACTTCGCCAAGAACGCACAGATCGCCACGGTCGATTTCCAACCCGAAAAGTGCAACTTCATCCGCAGCTATGTACCTGTTCCCGAGACCGACCCCTATTCGGTGGAGCAGGCGGCCACACTCATCAACCATGCCAAAAAGCCCTTGGCCCTGGTCGGTCAGGGTGTGACCATCGGCCATGCCGAACAGGAACTGATGCAGCTGTTGGAGAAAGCGGACATCCCCGCCGCATGGACCATGCTGGGCGAATCCGTACTGCCCACCGACTACCGGCTCAACAAAGGCATGTTGGGCATGCACGGCAACGTGGGTCCCAACATCAAGACCAACGAATGCGATCTGCTGATCGCCATCGGCATGCGTTTCGACGACCGGGTGACCGGCGATCTGAACGTCTATGCCAAGCAGGCCAAAGTGATTCACTTCGACATTGATCCCGCCGAAATTGACAAGAACGTCAAGACCGATGTAGCGGTCATGGGCGACGTCAAGCATACGCTGCCGCTGGTTACCGGGCAGGTGAAGGAGGCCCGTCACACCGAATGGATCGACTCCTTCAAGGAATGTGAGAAACGCGAGTTTGAGACGGTGATCCAACAGGACATCCATCCGTCGAAGGGACCGTTGAAGATGGGCGAAGTGGCCCGCCGCGTGTCCGAAGCCGCCCAGGACGAGGCCATTCTGGTTACCGACGTAGGTCAGAACCAGATGTCGGCCATCCGCTACTTCCGCTTCCGCAAAACGCGGAGTGTGGTTACATCGGGCGGTGCCGGCACCATGGGCTTCGGCCTTCCTGCCGCCATCGGCGCCAAGATCGCCGCACCCGACCGCACGGTCTGCCTCTTCTGCGGCGACGGTGGTTTCCAGATGACCATGCAGGAGCTCGGTACCATCATGCAGGAGCATGCGCTGGGCGTGAAGATCATTCTGATGAACAACAATTACCTGGGTATGGTGCGCCAGTGGCAGGAGCTGTTCTTCAACGAACGCTACTCCTCCACGCCGATGATCAACCCGGACTTTGACCGCATCGCCGAAGCCTACGGCATCCGCCACCGCCACGTGGCCAAACGGGAGGAGCTCGGCGCCGCCATTGAGGATATGCTCGCCGACGACCAGGCCTACCTACTCACCGTCGAGGTGGAGGAAAAGGGCATGATTTACCCGATGACACCCGCCGGTGGTGCCGTCACGAACATTCTGCTGGGCGATTAACCATTTTACGAAAGTTATGGACAACAAGCTATATACCATCACCATCTTTTCGGAGAATACACCGGGACTGCTCAACCAGGTCACCGCTGTGTTCACGCGCCGTCAGATCAACATTGAGACCCTGTCGGTTTCGCCCTCCGCACTGCAAGGCATCCACAAGTTCACCATCACGGTCAACTGCGACCTGGCCACCATTCAGAAAGTGGTCCGCCAGATTGACAAACGGGTGGACATCATCAAAGCCTACTACAACACCGACGAGGAGTTGGTGTATCAGGAAATCGCCCTGTACAAGCTCGCTACCGACAAGGTGCTGGCCATGGGCGGCATTGAACCGCTTATCCGCAAATACGACGCCCGTGTGCTGGAAATCCTCGACAACTGCATCGTACTGGAAAAGACCGGCCTGTACGGCGAGACCCAGGAGATGTTCAACGAACTGCAGAACAAGATCGGCGTACTCCAATTCATCCGTTCCGGCCGTGTGGCCATCACACGCAGCAAAGTGGAACGCCTGAGTGACATGCTCGCCGCCATGCAGAAACGGTTGGAGCGCGAGGCATGAAAATCGAACGCACATACGACATCCACGAGCAGGATCTGGACTTCAGCGGAACGCTGCGGCCCACCGCATTGTTGGCCACCATGCTCGAAACGTCCGGTCAGGCGGCCGATACCGGCGGTTTCGGCGTGCAGGACGTGCTCCCGCAAGGATACACCTGGGTGATCTCGCGGCTTTCGGTACAGATCAAGGGGTCGATGGCCATCGGCTCGACCGGCCGGTTCACCACCTGGATCCACGACTGCGAGGGTGTTGCCACCACCCGCTACATCCGGCTGACCGACCAAGAAGGCCGGGAAGTGGCCGCCTTCGCCTCCAACTGGTCGCTGATTGACCTGAAGACACGCCGTCCGGCCCACCTCACCGTGCTTCCCCAACTGGAGCAGTACCGGGAAGACGACCAATTGGACACGAACACCGTCCGCATTGAGAACACGACGCAGGGCGACACGGTCACGCACCGGGTGGGCTACAACGACATCGACTTCAACCGGCACGCCAACAGCATCCGCTATGTGGAGTGGATGCTCGGCATGTACGACCGCGGATTTTGGGAAACCCACCGGCTCGAACGCATGGATCTCAACTACCTGCGCGAAGGGCATTGGGGCGACGAGGTGACGATCACCCGCCAGAACACCCCCGGATACGACCTGTTCGACCTCGTCATCGACGGCAAATCCATCTGCAAGGCCCGCCTGACCTGGAAGCCCCTGGAGCAGTTGTAACACCGCCCGGCCGCAGCGTGGCGGCAAACATCCCGGCGGATTAACATTTTATAAACTCCGATAGGCGGAATATTGTAAAAAATTGACTACATTTGCAGTCCCAACGTAAAAACGTTTAAAAAATTACTATATGGCACAAATGAATTTTGGCGGTGTGATCGAGAATGTGGTTACCCGCGAAGAATTTCCCTTGGAGAAGGCACGCGAGGTGCTGAAGAACGAAACCATCGCCGTTATCGGTTACGGCGTACAAGGCCCCGGCCAATCGTTGAACCTGCGTGACAACGGCTTCAACGTAATCGTAGGCCAGCGCAAGGGCAAAACCTGGGACAAGGCCGTCGCCGACGGTTGGGTACCGGGTGAGACGTTGTTTGAAATCGAGGAAGCCTGCAAACGCGGCACCATCATCCAATACCTGCTTTCCGACGCCGCTCAGATTGAGCAATGGCCGGTGGTAAAGCGCAACCTGACTCCGGGCAAGGCGCTGTACTTCTCCCACGGCTTCGGCATCTCCTGGAACGACCGTACCGGCATCGTACCTCCCAAGGATGTGGACGTGATCATGATCGCCCCCAAGGGTTCGGGTACCTCGCTGCGCCGCATGTTCCTGCAGGGCCGCGGCCTGAACTCCTCCTACGCCATCTGGCAGGATGCCACCGGCAAGGCGTTTGACCGTGTCATCGCCCTCGGTATCGGTGTAGGTTCGGGCTACCTGTTCGAAACCACTTTCTTGAAAGAAGCCACTTCCGACCTGACCGGCGAACGCGGCTCCCTGATGGGTGCCATCCAAGGCCTGCTGCTCGCCCAGTACGAAGTATTGCGTGAGAACGGCCACGAGCCCTCCGAGGCTTTCAACGAAACCGTAGAGGAACTGACCCAGTCGCTCATGCCGCTCTTCGCTGAGAACGGTATGGACTGGATGTACGCCAACTGCTCCACCACCGCTCAACGCGGTGCCCTGGACTGGATGGGCCCCTTCCACGATGCCATCAAACCGGTAATGGAGAAGCTCTATGCCAGCGTAAAGTGCGGCAACGAAGCCCAGATCTCCATCGACTCCAACTCCAAGCCCGACTACCGCGCCAACTTGGAGAAGGAACTGGCCGCCCTGCGCAACAGCGAAATGTGGCAAGCCGGTGCCGTGGTCCGCAAACTGCGTCCTGAAAACAATTAAGCACATGCTTCATCCGACAAAGAGACAAACCGCCACAGGTTTGTCTCTTTTTTTGTTCCAAACCGACTGAAACCATGACCGACTTCCGATCCCTGCTGCGCCGTGATTATCCTCTGCCGCTTGTAGCGGCGGTACTGACTGTGCTCAACGCCCTGCTGTTCCACGGCCCCTTCTTCAGCTACCTGACCGACCATGTACAAAGCAGCGCCAACGGCGTACTCATCTGGGTAAGTTGGCTGCTGATCCTACTGGCTGTCAACTATCTGGGATTTGTCCTGACGCTGTTCCTCGGACGCACGGTGGGCAAAATCCTCATCGGAATCAGCATGGTCATCAACGCAGGGTGCCTGTACTTCATCCACACCTACGACGTGATGCTCGACGACACCATGATGGGCAACGTCTTCAACACACAGTACTCCGAAGCCTCCAGCTTCGCCTCCTGGAGTATGCTGGCCTACCTGCTGACACTCGGACTGCTGCCCGCCCTGTTGCTTGGATGGGTCAAAATCCGCTACGGAAGCTGGAGAAACTTCGCCCTTTCAGTGGGCGCATCGTTGGGCGGAACGGTGCTCATCACCTTCGCCAACATGCCCAACTGGACCTGGGTGGACAAGAACTCCACCGTTATGGGCAGCCTTTTGCTGCCCTGGTCGTACATCGTCAATGCCGTACGCTACCAGATCCACGAATACGACGCCCACCGGGAGGAAATCCTGCTGCCCGACGCCGTTTGGGTGGACAACGGCCGCCGTGCCGCCGTACTGATTATCGGCGAATCGGCCCGGCGCGACCATTTCTCGCTCTACGGCTATCCGCAGAACACCAATCCGCTGCTGAATGCCACGGAACGAATCACCTGCTACGAGGCGGAGTCGGCCGCCACCTACACCACGGCCGGTGTCAAGGCCATTCTCGACAGCCAGGAATCGGACGAACGCTACGAAATCCTGCCCAACTACCTGCACCGCATGGGAGTGGATGTTACCTGGCGCACCTCCAACTGGGGGGAATCGCCGCTGCACATCGACCAAGTGGAGCACCGGAGCGACCTGCAACGCCGCTATGGGGAGGACTGCCCCTACGACGAACTGCTCACCCGCGGACTGGACTCACTCATCGCCCGCAGCCCCTCGGACAAAGTACTGGTGGTACTGCACACGAGTACCAGCCACGGCCCCTCCTACTACAGCAAATACCCGGAGCGGTTTGAGACCTTCACCCCCGTATGCCGGAGCGTGGAAATGGGCGAATGCAGCCACGAGGAGCTCATTCACGCCTACGACAACACCATTGTCTATACCGACTACCTCGTACACGAAGTCATCCGCCAGCTGGAGGGACTGGAGGGATGGACGAGCACCGTGTTCTTTGTATCCGACCACGGCGAAAGCTTGGGCGAAGGCAATCTGTACATGCACGGCGTACCCCGCTCCATCGCCCCGAGGGAGCAGTACGAGATTCCCTTCATCGTATGGGTGTCGGACACCGCTCCGCAGCCCCGGCCGCAAGCCGGCGTGGGCCAACACCACGTATTCCACAGCCTGACGCGGTTCCTGGGCCTTGACAGCCCTGTGTACCGGGCCGACCGCGACATTTTCCGCTAAGCGGAATTTTGTTGATAACTACCCTCGGCAAAAACCCGTCCTTTCGGTAAATAAACGTAACTTTGCGCAAATCATCTGTAATTCAAACTTTCTAAAAAACTAACAAAATGGCAGAAAAAAACGAAACCCCGAAACTGCCCAATGCAGAGAAGCTGAAGGCGCTGCAATTGGCGATTGACAAAATTGAGAAAGACCACGGCAAAGGCACCGTCATGAAGCTCGGCGACGACAAGGTGGTCGATGTAAGCGTCATACCCACCGGATCGATCGGTTTGAACCTGGCGCTGGGCGTGGGCGGATTCCCGCGCGGACGCGTCATTGAGATCTACGGACCCGAATCGTCCGGTAAAACCACCCTGGCCATCCATGCCATCGCACAAGCCCAGAAGGCCGGCGGCATTGCGGCCATTATCGATGCCGAACACGCCTTTGACCGGTTCTACGCCGAGAAGCTGGGCGTGGACGTGGAGAACCTCTTCATCTCGCAACCCGACGACGGCGAACAGGCGCTGGAGATTGCCGACCAACTGATCCGTTCGTCGGCCATCGACATCATTGTGATCGACTCCGTGGCCGCGTTGACCCCGAAAGCCGAAATCGAGGGCGACATGGGCGACAACAAGGTCGGCCTGCAGGCCCGACTGATGTCGCAGGCGCTGCGCAAACTCACCGCATCGATCAACAAAACCAACACCTGCTGCATCTTCATCAACCAATTGCGCGAGAAGATCGGCGTCATGTTCGGCAACCCGGAGACCACTACCGGCGGCAACGCTCTGAAGTTCTACGCCTCCATCCGTCTGGACATCCGCCGCATCGGCCAGTTGAAGGAAGGCGATGACGTGATCGGCAACCAAACCCGCGTCAAGGTGGTCAAGAACAAGGTGGCCCCTCCGTTCCGCAAGGCCGAATTCGACATCATGTTCGGCGAAGGCATTTCCCGTACGGGTGAGATCGTGGACTTGGGCGTGGAATGCGGCATCATCAAGAAGAGCGGTTCGTGGTTCAGCTATAACGACGACAAGCTGGCCCAGGGCCGCGACGCCGTCAAAAGGCTGCTCGCCGACAACCCCGAACTGGCCGACGAGCTGGAGGCCAAAATCATGCAGGCCTTCAAACACACCGGCGAAAGCGAACAAACCGAATAACGATTTCTTATACGGGCGGCACCGCATCGTGTGCCGCCCTTTTTACTTCTATGAACCCTACTCCCGACAACCTGATATTCGGCATCCGAACCATTCTGGAAGCCATTGAAGCCGGCAAGGAGATTGACAAGATCTTCATCAAAAAAGACTTGGCAGGCGACTTGGCCAAACAGCTGTTCGACGCCGTGAAAGGACGCAACATTCCCGTACTGCGTGTACCGGTGGAGAAAATCGACCGGTTCACCCGCAAGAACCACCAGGGGGCTGTCGCCTTCATCTCCCCCATCACCTACGCCCGCACCACCGCGCTGATTCCCAGCCTGTATGAAGCGGGCCGGATGCCCTTTCTGGTCATCCTGGACGGAGTGACCGACACACGCAACTTCGGTGCCATCGCGCGCACCTGCGAATGCGCCGGGGTGGATGCCGTCATCATTCCGCAGACGGGTAGCGCGGGAGTCACCCCCGATGCGGTCAAAACCTCAGCCGGTGCCTTATTGTCCCTTCCCATTTGCCGTGAGCACAATCTGGCCTACATCGTAAACTTCCTGAAAGAGTCGGGGGTGACCATCGTCGCCGCCTCCGAAAAGGCGACCGCCTCCTACACTGACCTGGACTACAACCGGCCCATCGCCATCGTCATGGGAGCGGAAGACACGGGGATTTCGCCCGAAATCGCCGCCCTATGCGACGAAACGGTGGCCATTCCCATCAACGGGCGGATTTCGTCGCTCAATGTATCGGTGGCCGCCGGCATCCTCATCTACGAAGCGCTCAAACACCGGACGGCATGACGATTCTCTACGAAGACAACCACCTGATCGCCGTCAACAAAACCAACTCGGAGATTGTACAAGGCGATAAAACCAACGACAAGCCGCTGGTGGAAATGGTGAAGGAATACCTGAAGGAGAAGTACCACAAGCCCGGCAACGTATTCTGTGGCGTCACCCACCGGCTCGACCGCCCCGTAAGCGGTGTCGTGGTGTTTGCCAAAACAGGCAAGGCGCTGGAACGCTTCAACGAAATGCTCCGCAACCACGAAATCAAAAAGACGTACTGGGCCATTGTCAAACAAGCGCCTCGGGAGGAAGCGGCCGTGTTGACCCACTACCTGGTACGCAACGAAAAACAGAACAAATCCTATGCCTACCCGACTGAGAAGAAGGACGCCAAAAAGGCTGTGCTCGCCTACCGGGTCATCGCGCACTCCGACCACTACCACCTGCTGGAGGTGGATCTACAGACCGGCCGGCACCACCAGATCCGCTGCCAACTGGCCGCCATCGGTTGCCCGATCAAAGGCGATCTCAAATACGGCAGCGAACGCTCCAACCGCAACGGCGGCATCAGCCTGCACGCCCGGCGGATCGACTTCATCCACCCGGTGAGCAAGCTGCCCGTAAGCATCACGGCCCCCACGCCCGACGATCCGCTTTGGAAGCAGATGGAAAGCCAGGCTGCAGCGGACCGCTGAGTCCTGTATTCAATCAAATGTCAATGGTAAACGTTTCGGTGCCCGCTTTGAGCAGATAGCGGCCCGATTGATAGCGCGAGGTATCCAGCAGGGTGATGCCCACCTTCAACGTGCAGTCAAGCAGCACATGCCCCTCCGCATCGTACAGCACACACTCCAACGGGCAACTGGCTTCGACATACAACTGGCATCCGCCCAGATTGGGGTACACGCAGACAATTCCGGGAGCAGCCGGCTTACGCACCTCCATACCGGCAGCCACCGGCGACTGCACATCGGGCGTATTGGAGGCGGAGGCCGTTAGAGAAACGCCCCCCAGAAGCACCGCTAAAAAGAATATACTTGCGTAGAATCGCTGCATAGGCTGTAAGAACTTCGCCTGCAAATATAAAGAGAAGTTTTGCAAATTCAACCATTATTTTGCAAAAAATGCAAAAACCATGCTTATTTACTACGTCAAAGCTACGCAAAATTACAAAAATATGACAAAAAAAACGTGCCGACCGTCCTTTGACAGCCGGCACGTTTCAGTTTCAGCACGTCAAGCCTTCACACCGAACATCTGCTTGACAGCACCCAACGAGCCAAGCACACCGGAGGCCTCGTAGGGAATGAATACGGTCTTGTCCTGCTTACCGGCCGCCATATCCTTCAGCCCCTCAATGTACTTGATGGCCAACAGGTAATTGACCGGATCGGCCCCCTTGACATTGGCTACAGAGTCGGTCACGCGGCTGATGGCCTTGGCCTC
>JAGDAS010000099.1 GCA_017959385.1 Paludibacteraceae bacterium | reverse complement strand
GTCACCGACTCGTCGCGCCAGGTGGATTGGAACTTTTCCCGCAGCGAAAGGTGCCAGCGCCCCACCGTATAAAGCCCCGACACATGGAAGGCCGCACGATGCCGGAAATTCCAGGAGGATGCGGCATCCCCTTCCGCCTGTTTGTAAACCGCCATAAAGCGGTATGCCGCTCCCAACCGGAAATACGGGCAAACCTTGTAGCTGATCTCCACATCGGTATTCAAGCGGTCCACGGCCGAAAAATTTTCCTTGAGACGGAACTGCTCGTCCAAACGCAGCGTAAGTCCCTTGACGGGTTTGTAGGACAATCCCGCCGTCAGATGGGCACGGCCCTCGTTGTGCAGATCCTTCTCCTTGACAGCGGGCTGCGCCAAAGCAAGCAAGGCCGGCGTGAGGAGGAATACGGTCAGGAGCAAACGTCTCATCAGCCTACGAATTGGTTGGGTTTGACCAATTGGTCAATGGTGGTCGCCCGGTTGTCGGGAACCTTGTATGTCACCTTGATGAAAGCGACATCGCGCAGAAAGTCAACATGTCCGATCTCCACTTCGTCGATTTCAAAGCCGAGCCGCTTCTGCAAATCGGCCACCAGTTCGTCCCGGCGTTCCGGCACGATCAGCTCGATCCGCTCATACAACACCAGTTTGGTTGAACGGATGCCGCGGAAGTGCAGCGCCTCGAACAGGAAGATGACGAACACAAACAACAGATTGGCCAGCGTAAGTTCGGCCAGGCTGACCGCCATGGCCAGACCGTTGACCACCGCCATGCCGGTAATGACGAACAATTAGGTCATTTCGCGGATAGGCACCGTCTCGGTACGGTAGCGGATCATGCCGAATACGGCAAACAATCCCAGCGTCATGGCAATGCTCATCTCCACATTCTTCATCAGGCAGATCACCATGAACATGGTGGTGTTGAACAGGATGAAGGTGACGAAATAATCGCGCCGGCGGCTCTTCCGATAGTAGAAGAAATAAACCACCACCCAGCAGAAAAGCAGGTTGAACGAAAAACGCAGCGCCAGATGCAGCAGACTCTCCCAGCCGGCATAGAGCGGCAGCCCCAGGAACATGGTCACCGCGTCTTCGTCGGTATGGACCGCACCGTACTGGGCGGCGATTTCAGGATTGAACGTGGCGACCGCATCGGCTGCAGGTTCAACTTCGGCAGGATGTGCGCAAGCCGTCAGCAGACAAACAGCAGCCATCAGGCTGAACAGAACAATTTTGGATTTCATGGTTATTGTGCGTATTGATTGATCATTTTTTTGATTCTTACCAACTTCTGATTGAAACGGTTGTGTTTGGCTGCCGGGTTGGTCAGCATCGTTCCGATGCAATATTTGCTGATTTTGAAAGGATGAATTCGGAAGTCCAGCAGCAGGTTCTTCATTCTGGAATGGCAGAGTCCGTCCTGCTTGAGTTCGATAACCACCAACGGGCCCAGCGCATCCTTCCGCCCCGTCTGCACATTATCGAACCGCAGATTGACATCCAGCGTCAAACGTTCCGTCTTTTCCTTGTTCACCAGCGTGATGCGGTTGAAGACGGTATGCAGCTGGGGCAAAAGGTCGTCCATGGCGAACGGCACCTCACCGCGCAGAAAGGAAACCGCCTCCGGATTCTGTTTGAAATCGGCGAAATCGGAGGTGGGAATCCGGACGCGCCGTTTTTTGGTACGTCCCTTGTTGCTTTTGTGCTTGACTTCCAAAAACGCCAGATCGGAATCAACATAATTGCGGGCCCGCACCTTGTCGCGCCGCAACTGACGGTCATGATGCCGGGTGTACATGTACAAATCACGCGTATCGTAGTAAAGGCTGTCGTAGGCCGCCACAGGCTTGCCGTCAACCACCTGCACCCGGTAATCGCGCTTGGCACGTTCCAACAGTTCGGTCAACCGCGACAAAGGAAACAGGAACTTGGTGTCGATGCGGTTCATCAACTTGACCGCACTCATTTCGTCCAGGCCAATGGTTTCAAACCCGTCCCAGACGGACCAAGCCAGCATTTCCGCTCTATTCATTTGGATGCGTCAACGAACGTGTATTCAAAAGTCTTGACCGAATACAACTTGCCGCTGGGCAGATAATTGTACTGGGTTTTGCGGGTACCGTCGGCATTGTATTCGTACAAACGGATACGGGTCACCTTGTTGCGGGCGTCATACACCTCCTCCTTGGTCACTTTGCCGACCGCGGCATTCTCATAGTAGAACAACACACGCGACACCTGACCGTAGGTGGCATACTCGATCTCTTCAATCTTACGCCCCTGGTCATCGTAGCGGGTTACATGGTCCAACCAGCCGTTATTGCCTTTGGCGTCCTTATTCCACTCCTTGACTACCAGATTTTTATGACGTTCGCGTTTGGCAATGAGTTCAGGCGACATCTGCGCCTGGGCAGTCCAAACCGCCGCCAGGGACGCCAAAAGAAAAATGAATTTTTTCATCGTATTGAATTTTCCTACGCAAATATGGCGAAATTTCGCATACAAAAAAAGAGGGGGCGCGATTTTTGCTCCCGCCTCCCCTTTTTTTAACAATTATTCTCTTTTACTGCTTGACCAGCTTGCGGTCCACAACACGACCCGACTGGGTCGTTACGCGCAGCAGATACAGCCCGGCTTGGAGTTTGCCGGCATCCAATGCGGTCCGGAAACCTTCCGCCGCCTGCTCCAGAAGCAAATGACCGTCCAGACTGTACACACGGATGACCGCTGCACCGGCGCAATCGACATAGAAACGGTTGCGGGCCGGATTGGGATATACGCGGCATACGCCGTCAACAGCCGCCGTCGGGTCAACGGACGCACCCGTGCATCCCTGTTCGCGGATGTCAATCTCGGAAACCGTCACAGTAGCCTCCTGCGGGTTGCCACCCAAGCCGAACACCAGGAAGGCGTCGGTCATGTCGGCCGCCGGTGTGAAGGTGCCGGTGAGCACTTGGTCGGCATTGGCCGTAAGATTGAATTCCCGGCTGAAGAGCGCGGTGTTTTCAACGGCCTGCGAGCACAGTTTGACAAGCGAGGCGATACCGTGTGTACGGTTGGAGCGCACCTTCAGCGAGTAGCTGTAGGTCTTGCCGGCTTGGAACGTGCGGTTCTGACCGTTGAGCTTCAACTGGGCACGCCACAGTTCATTGTCGGTGGCGTTGAAGGTATAGGTCACCACATTGTTGTTGACCGAAGCATTGCCGGTACCCGGGTTCCACGAACCGTTCTGCCCCTGCCAGAACGTAGTGACAGCCGTAGTGGCGAACTGGTTGCATTCGGTGGGTTGCGGATCGGGATCCGGATCCGGGTCGGGATCGGGGTCCGGATCGGGATCGGGATCGGCATTCGGATCACAATCCTTCATTTGCAGCACCACATTGGTAATCGTATAGGTGGTGTTGGCCGGACTGTTCGCAATGTGCAGGTTCAGGTCCGCCATGTCGATATTGGAACCGGCCACGGCCTCGAGCGAGAAATTGCGCGCAGTGTTGGCTGCCAGTGTCAACGTGTTGTCGGCGAACATCTTGACATCGGAATTGGCACGGTTCTCAATGCACAGCGTAACGGTTGCAGCCTTGTTGGCGCGTACCGTACCCGAGAAGGTGTAGGTCTTGCCCTGTTGGATCTTCACACCCACACCCGAATACAAGGCCCAGATGTTGGCATAGGAGTTTCCGACATTGCAGGTGGCCGTACGTCCGTTGTAGGAAGTGATACCTCCCTCCCCGCCGGTACATTCCCATCCGGCAGTACAGGTGGTGTAATTCGAACCCGTATAGGCAATAAAGTTGTTGGAGCACTGGTCAATGTCGCCCACCTCGGACCAGATGACCTTTTCCCAGTTTCCCCAATATCCTGCGGCGTTGCAGGCACGGGCGTAAATGGTATGGAAACTGTTGTTGGGGGTAAAGGTATAGGTAAAGGGAGCATTGGTAAGCGTGGCAGCTACCGGAACAGCGTCTTTGATATATTCGATTTTGGCGATGGCATTACCACTGGTCACCGTCGGCGTAACGGTCACGGTGCCATTTGCATTGGTTTTGGATTTGAGCGAAATCATGGGCGGATTGGCGTCATTACGCTTGTAGCAGCGCACCCAGTCGATTTCGGTCGTACACG
>JAGDAS010000098.1 GCA_017959385.1 Paludibacteraceae bacterium | reverse complement strand
CATCGAGTACGACTTCTTCGACCCGCGCCAACTCAAACAAAGGCTGGAAACGAAAAAGATCAAACGACTCTTTTTTGCCGGTCAGATCAATGGTACAACCGGGTATGAGGAAGCTGCCGGACAAGGTCTGACCGCCGGTATCAATGCGCACATGGCCTGTCACGGAATGCCCGCTTTCACCATGGAAAGAGACCAATCATACATCGGTGTGCTGATTGACGACCTGGTCACCAAAGGTGTGGACGAACCCTATCGTATGTTCACCTCGCGCGCCGAACACCGCATTCTGCTCCGACAGGACGATGCCGACCGCCGGTTGACCGAACGCTCGCACCAACTGGGTCTGGCAACCGACCAACGCTATGATCTTTGGAAGCGCAAGGAACAAACCATCGAATCGTTGACGAAAATACTGCGGGAATACCGCATATCACCCGATGAAATCAACGGCTTTCTTGAAAAAAAACAGTCAGCTCCCCTGCGGCAGGGAACCAAAGCAGCCGACTTGTTGCTACGCCCCGACATCACGCTGCCTGATTTGATTGACCAACTCCCCTCCCTGCATGAGGCCACCGATTTTGTTTGTGAACGACGCGAAGAAATATTGGAAGCCACCGAAATCATCCTCAAATACGCAGGCTACATCCACCGTGAACAACTCATCGCCGAGAAGATTCAACGATTGGAAGACATCCGTATCAAAGGGCATTTTGATTACAATAGCATAAACGCCATTTCAACCGAAGCACGCCAAAAACTGGCCAGGATTGATCCGGAAACCATAGCGCAAGCCAGTCGTATCCCGGGTATTTCCCCCAGCGATATCAACGTGCTTCTGGTTATGATGGGCCGATGAAACTTTTGTTCCACGTGGAACATCAAACAGAAAAAGAGGAAAACTGTTCCACGTGGAACACTAAATATTGTATGTTATGACAATGGAAGAAATCAAAGCATCCATTCGATGCGTACCGGACTTCCCCAAAAAGGGGATTCTGTTCCGCGACCTGACCACACTCTTTAAGAATGCAGAAGCCATGAAAGAGGTGGAAGAAGCACTGGTCAAAAAGTATGCAGGGCGCGGTATTACCAAAGTAGTCGGCATTGAATCACGCGGATTTGTAATGGCAGCCATATTGGCCAACCGCATTGGAGCCGGATTCGTACCCATCCGCAAAAAAGGCAAACTGCCTGCCGAGACCAGAGAAGTGACCTACGAAAAAGAATACGGAACCGATATCATTCAAATACACCAGGATGCGCTGGATACTTCCGACGTAGTGTTGATTCATGACGACCTGCTTGCCACCGGCGGGACTATGGAAGCAGCCATCCGACTGGTAAAAACCTTCGGCGTCAAAAAAATTTATGTCAACTTCCTGGTCTCACTGGATGACTTGAACGGTCGAGATTTCCTGGATTCGGAAGTGGAAGTGGAATCCCTGATGCATTTCTAAATTAAAAAGCCATGAACACATTCGGATTTCTAAAAGTGGCCGTTGCCAGCCCGAACGTCATCGTAGGAGATGTCCAAGCGAATGCGCAATCCATTGCGCAAGTATTGGAACAACTCCGAAAAGAGCAAGTCCAAATCGCCGTATTCCCCGAACTTTGTCTGACTGGATATACCTGCGGAGATCTATTTCAACAACAGGTATTGCTGGAGGAGGCCCGCAAAGCTTTGGACACACTCGCCGGGCAAACCAAGGGAATGATGGTGTATGTCGGTCTGCCCATGCGCGGAGCCAACGGGGCGCTGTACAACTGCGCCGCATTGCTGAACGGTGACAAAAACAACATCCGGATATACGCCAAAACATTTTTACCCAACTATTCCGAATTCTACGAAGCACGCTGGTTTACGCCCTATCACGGTGAACCGGGTTTGTTCCCGGGATATCGGGAAGGTGGTCTCGTACAAACCGACATCCTTCCCGAAGCAGTTGTAGGGTGCGAACTCTGTGAAGACCTTTGGGTACCGGCATCACCCTCACTTCGGCAAACCTTGCAAGGTGCCACGGTAGTGGTCAACCTGTCGGCAGGCAACGAAGTGATCGGCAAAGCCGACTATCGGAGAGAACTCGTACGCATGACGAGCGCCAAACAAGTGTGCTGCTATCTGTACGCCAGCGCCGGCATGGGCGAATCCACACAAGACACCGTTTATTCCGGCCATAGCCTGATTGCCGAGAATGGCATCATTCTGGCGGAAAAGAAACCCTTCGACCCTACCCGCACCTACATAACCACCGAGATAGATCTGCAACGGATCCAGCATGAAAGAATGCGGATGGTAACCTTTACACAGGGAGATACACCTCTGCCGTTCCATTTTGAAACCGCAGAGGTGGAAAAGATAAAAAACAACACGTTGACACGCGCCGTAGCAGGACATCCCTTCGTACCCACCGACCAACAGGAGCGCAGCCGCCGGGCGAAGGAAATCACCGAAATGCAAGCCTGGGGATTGGCCAGGCGGATTGCACACACAAAGGTACCGCAAGTAGTGGTGGGGATTTCCGGCGGTTTGGATTCCACCCTGGCGTTGCTGGTATCCTGCCAGGCATTTGACCTGCTCGGCAAAGACCGTAAGGATATCATCGGCATCACCATGCCCGGATTCGGCACTACCGGACGCACATACGAAAATGCCAAGGCCCTGGTAAAGGAATGTGGAGCAACACTGGTCGAAATCCCCATCCGGGATGCCGCCACCCAGCACCTCAAAGACTTGAACCACGCACTCGATGTTTACGACATCACATACGAAAATGCTCAAGCCCGGGAAAGGACGCAAGTGTTGTTCGATTACGCCAATATGCACCAGGCCATTGTGGTAGGCACCGGTGATTTGTCGGAACTGGCCCTGGGTTGGTGCACCTACAACGGCGACCACATGAGCAATTACGGCGTCAACGCCTCTATACCGAAAACCCTGGTCCGCTACCTGGTCCGCTATTTCGCCGAAGAGGCGTTTGCCGGCAATCCGACACTCGTTAATGTGCTGCACGACATTATTGAAACTCCTGTCAGTCCGGAATTACTTCCGCCCGACAAAAACGGACAGATTGCTCAAAAAACAGAAAACTCCATCGGGTCCTACCTGCTGCACGATTTCATCCTCTATTATGTACTGCGCTACGGATTCCGACCGTCCAAAATCTATTTTTTAGCCAAAACCGCCATGGCACAGGGAACGCTGGAGGTATTCAACGACCAAGTGCTGAAGGAAACCATGCGCACTTTTTACCGCCGGTTCTTCGGACAGCAGTTCAAGCGCTCCTGTATGCCCGACGGTGTCAAAGTAGGTACCGTATGTCTCTCCCCTCGCGGCGATTGGCGTATGCCCAGCGATGCCTCGGCCGCTCTATGGCTCCGTGAAGTGGACCAATGCTGAACCATGACTTCGAACCAACGAACCGAGTATATTATGAATATTGTGCACAACCTGCCGGAAGGGCCGGGGGTGTACCAGTATTTTGATGCTGACAATACGATTATTTACGTTGGAAAGGCCAAAAATCTCAAACGTCGTGTATCCTCCTATTTCATCAAAAACAAGCAGACTTCCAAGGTACGGGCTTTGGTAGCCAAAATATGGGATCTGAAGTACATTGTGGTGGACACGGAAGCGGATGCATTGCTGTTAGAGAACAATCTGATCAAGAAATACCAGCCACATTACAACATCCTGCTCAAAGACGGCAAAACCTACCCATGGCTATGCATCACACGGGAACCTTTGGCACGTGTGTTCAAAACGCGGCAAGTGCAACGGGGCGCTGAATACTACGGGCCCTACAGCTCCGTATGGGTGCTGGACACACTGCTGGAGCTCATCCGCAACATCTACCCGGTACGAACCTGCAACGGCTATATGGATCCGCTCAAAATAACGGAAGGGAAATATAAACCTTGTCTGCAGTACCATATCAAAAAGTGCCTGGCACCCTGCAATGGGACACAGCGTCTGGAAGACTACCAGGCCATGATCGATGAAATCAGGGAAATTGTCAAAGGAAACAGCCACCGCATCACAGATTACCTATTGCAGCAGATGCAGACACTGGCAGCCGCCTATCGATTTGAGGAAGCAGCCGAACTCAAGAAAAAATACGATGCCATCGTCCATTATCAAAGCCGGACGGTCATCACCACCACGCATTCGGAAAATCTGGATGTATTCGGTTACGACGAAGACGAAAATACCGCTTTCATCAATATGCTGCACATTCACAACGGCTCGATTGTCCAGGCCTATACGCTTGAATGTCAGAAGCAGCTGGATGAACCCAAAGAGGAATTGCTGGCCACAGGCATATTGGAGTTGCGTTCGCGGTTGCACAGCGACAGCAAAGAGGTATTGGTACCCTTTCTGCCGGAAATCGCCTTTGACGGAATCAATATCACCATTCCCCAACGGGGAGACAAGAAAAAACTGCTCGATTTATCGGCGCAGAATGTCAAACAATACCGCATTGACCGCTACAAGCAGAATGAGAAGAACAATGCGGCGCAGCGCAGTGTCAAACTGCTCACCGAAGTCAAGGACCTGCTGCACCTGCCCAAAACCCCCTTCTGCATTGACAGCTTCGACAACTCGAACATCGCCGGCACCGACGCCGTATCGGTCTGTGTAGTGTACCGCAACGCCCGACCCAGTAAAGGCGATTACCGCAAATACAATATCCAAACGGTAGAGGGCCCGGACGATTACGGCAGCATGCGCGAAGTGGTCCGTCGCCGCTACCAACGGATGAAAACAGAAGGCACAGCACTACCCGATCTGATTGTAGCCGACGGCGGACTGGGACAGATGGAAGCCATCCGCAGCATCGTCGAAGACGAACTGCAACTCGACATTCCCATCATCGGTCTGGCCAAAAACGACCAACACAAAACCAATGAAGTTTTGGTCGGCTTCCCACCGCGTGTGATACAACTCAAAATTACCGATCCTGTATTCCGTTTCTTTGCCGGCATACAAGAAGAAGTGCATCGTTTTGCCATTCAGTTCCACCGGGACAAACGGAGCAAGACCCAACTCCACTCCGAGCTTGACGAAATCAAAGGCATCGGTCCGGAAACCAAAAACAAGCTCCTAAAAGTGTTAAAAAGTGTTAAACGCATCCGGAACGCCGATTTTCAAGAACTGGAAAAAATTGTCGGAACAGCCAAAGCATCAATTATTTACAAGCATTTTGCGTCAAGTTAAGGCGCTGAGAATCGAAAATTTATCAAACAGCTGACATGCGCACCGTAATTCAACGAGTAAAATACGCCCAAGTAGAGGTCGATAGTCAAGTGATCGCTAAAATCGGTCAAGGTCTTTTGGTGCTTTTGGGAATCGAAGATGCCGACACCCCGGAAGACCAGGAATGGCTGAGCAGGAAAATCTGCTCACTACGGATTTTCGACGACGAACAACACATCATGAACAAATCGGTGACAGACATCGACGGCGAAATTCTCTGCGTCAGCCAATTTACCCTGATGGCGCAAACCGCCAAGGGTAACCGGCCGAGTTATATCCGAGCGTCGAAAGGTGCTATTGCCGAGCCCGTGTACAACGCCTTCTGCGAAAAAATGGCCCAATTGTTGAAAAAAGAAATAAAAAAAGGTAAATTTGGAGCAGATATGCAAGTATCACTCCTGAACGACGGCCCTGTAACCATTTGTATTGATTCAAAAAAGAGAGAATAGCCCTATGAAAGACTACGAAGCATTTTTCCGTGAATACCCGTTTGCCGAAAGCCCGGAAAGTGTCCTGAGCAAGGCCAAACAAGCCGTCAGCGATACCTACGACCGACTCAACAACGCCACGACCTGGAAGGAAATCTTCCGAACGCTCGAAATCACCACACTCAAAGCCACCGATCACGAGGAAAGCATCCGCCAACTGGTGGAAAAAATCAACGCACTTGACGATCAATATCCGGAAATACCGGTCCCGGCAGGCATCTGCGTCTATCCGGCATGGGTGGAAACGGCTAAAGGACTGCTCACAGAAGATGTGGAAATCAGCACCGTGGTAGGGTTTCCCAGCTCACAGACATTTACAGAAGTGAAAATAGCCGAAACCGCTCTGGCCATCGCCGACGGTGCCACCGAAATCGATATGGTACTGCCGGTCGGAAAATTCCTGGCCGGCGACTACGACAGCGTTTACAACGAAATTCAGGAGGTGAAATCCGCCTGCCGGGACCACCGGCTGAAAGTAATACTCGAAACCGGTCTGCTCAAAGAACCCGGTGCCGTCTGGCGGGCATCGTTGCTGGCCATGGAAGCCGGAGCCGACTTTATCAAAACCACCACCGGCAAGGAAGTTCCCACTGATTTGAACGCTGTATGGATTATGGCATCGGCCATCAAAGCCTACCGCGAAAAAACCAAACAGGTGAAGGGAATCAAGATTGCCGGAGGCGTCAACGAAACCCAGGACGCCGTGATCTATTACGGCATCGTACTGGACCTGCTCGGAGCCGACTATCTGGCGGAAGACCATTTCCGGATAGGAACTTCAAGATTAGCCAACAAACTGATGTCCAGTATATTGAAAGAAGATATCTGCTATTTCTGATCGATTGTTGAACCGACTGAACGCCTATGAAAAAATTCCTACTGACCCTGTTTGCCCTGTGCAGCCTGCTGACCATACGGGCCGCCGTACAGCAACCCATACACAACTTTTACAAGAGCGACTACGGCCTGGGCGCTCAAAACCGCGATGTAGCGCTACAGCAGAACGGTATGCTCTATTTTGCCAACATGAGCGCCCTACTCCAATACGACGGCCTCGGCTGGCGGCACTACCCCATACCGGCACAAGGCAACAACATGCGTTCCCTGCTGATCGCCGACAACGGTGATGTTTATGTGGGAGCATACAACGAATTCGGCGTGTTCCGGGCACATGCCGGCGGCTTGGACAACTACTGTTCACTGTCGGATTCCCTTCCGGAAAATCAGCACAACTTCGCCGAAATCTGGCACATCAACCAAATCGGCGACAAGATCATTTTTCAGTCCAACTTTCAGATTATCACATTGGAAGAGGGGAAGCTTACCGTGATTCAATCACCGATCGTCACGCACTTGAGCAAAGCGGTCGGGGACGTACTGTACGTAACCTCCGATACCGAAGGACTTTTTCTGCTGGCTGGTGACCAACTGGTTCCGCTGCCCGGTTGCGAATCGTTGAAAGGTCGCAAAATACGCTCCATTCAACCCTACCGCACCAAAGGATTGCTGCTGGTTACGGAAGACGGCGATTTGTTCACATACGAAAACCACCGGCTGACGCCGATGGAGAATCCCATCAAAAAGGCTCTTTCCGAAGCACAAATCCGCTGTGCCGCCCTCCAGCAGGAAATGCTGGCCTTCGGAACCATTCAGGACGGCCTGTACACACTCGACCTGCACAGCCAAGAATGGCACCATTACAACCTGCAGTCGGGCCTGCAAAGCAATACGGTGCTGTGTCTCACCTTTGACAGCGAAAGCAACCTGTGGCTGGGATTGGAACGTGGCATCGACTACCTGGAAATCAGCGCTCCCTTCCGTTCACTGTTTCCGCAAAACAACCCCTACGGCAGCGGCTACAACTCACTGTTGAGCAACGGAATCCTTTACCTGGGTACCAACCAAGGGCTGTACTGGACTCCCTATAAAGACGGTGAAATCGGTGATATCCAACGTGTACACGGAATCCAAGGCCAAGTGTACAAACTACGGGAAATAGACGGCAGAGTATTCTGCTGCCTGCATACCGGACTGTACGAGGTCAACCGGGAGCAAGCCCGTAAAATGGCGGACATCGAGGGCGTGTGGGATATCCAGAAACTGCGCAAAAATCCCGACTACCTGCTGGGCGGAAGCTATACCGGATTCTTCCTGCTCAAACGCACCGGTTCCGATTGGAAATTCGATCACATTATCGGTAATTTTGTGGAAACCAGCCGCGTATTCGAACAGGACGTGCAGGGTGACATTTGGATGAGCCACGGACTGAAAGGTGTTTACCACCTCTTCCTTTCGGAGGATCTGGGCGAAGTGGAGAATCTGGAGTTCTACGACAGTTCCAAAGGGTTTCCGACCAACGAACACATCTCGGTCTATCAGATCAACAACGAAATCATCTTCGCCGCCGAAAACGGCATCAACCGTTACAACGAAAAAACCAACCGCATGGAGTACTACCGCGCATTCAACCGTCAATTGATGGGAAGCGGGCAGTACTATTACCTCCAACAGAACGGCAGCGAACTCTGGTATGTGAAGGGTGACAAAATCGGTATGGCGCATATACAGCCCAACGGCACCATACTCAACGACACCACCGCCTGCTTCAGCATTCCGGAACCGCTCATCTATGAGTACTTCGACCTGACCCGGTTGGATATGGACAATGTACTGATTTCCAACGAAGAAGGTTTCGAATTGGTGCGCCCGGAAATGTTAGGCTTCAACCCGACCAGCGACATTTACATCCGGCAGGTGTGCACCATCCGGCACGACAGTCTGTTGACCCAACAATACCTGAAACTGACGGACAATTCCCAAAAACCGTCATTTGAGTACGCCGACAATTCGTTGCGGTTTGTGTATAGTACAGCCGCTTTCTCGGCTGTCAACCGGCAGATGCTTTATTCCACCCGCCTCATCGGATATGAAACCGAATGGACCGAACCATCGCCTGCGCAAACCCGCGAATTCACCAATTTGTCGGAAGGAACCTACACCTTCCAGGTAAAAAGCATCAACCGTGCAGGAGAGAATTCCTACACCGAAATGAGCTTCGTAATCCTGCCGCCCTGGTACCGTTCCGTAGGGGCCTACATCCTCTACGCTGTGCTGCTGGCAGGCGCCATTGTACTGATTGTGCTGCTGGTGCGGTATAATGAAAGCAAAGTGGAAGCTCGTAAGGAAAAGGAGATGCAGGCCCAAAAAGTGCATTATCAGGAGGAAAACGAGAAAAAAGAGCGTGAAATCGTCGCCTTGCGCAATGAACAACTGGCCAATGACCTCAACAACAAATCGCGCGAACTGGCCAGTTCGACCATGAACCTGATCCGCAAGAACGAAATCCTGATCGACCTGAAGAACGAACTGACTAAGATTGTCAGCGCACTTCCCGCCACCGACGACGGAAAAGCCACCTCCAAAAAATTGAGCAAAGTGGTTTCTTCCATCAACGACAACATCGAACACGACGACGACTGGATGAAGTTCGAACAAAATTTCGACACCATCCACCAGGACTTTATGAAGCGCTTGGGTGAAACCTACAAGGGGCTGACCATCAGCGACAAGAAACTTTGCGCCTACCTGAAAATGAATCTGGTGAGCAAAGACATCGCGCCACTGTTGAACATTTCGGTACGCGGTGTAGAGATCGGCCGCTACCGCCTGCGCAAAAAACTGGGATTGGACCGCGACACCAACCTGACTGATTTCCTACAGAATTTCTAATAAAAAAGGCCTTGACCGGAAAGTCAAGGCCTTTCATCGTATTACAGACGTTTCTTACACGTTGAAGAGGAAGTGCATGATATCACCGTCCTGCACCAAGTACTCTTTTCCTTCGATATGAAGCTTTCCGGCTTCACGACAGGCTGCTTCAGACTTGAGGGCGACATAATCCTCGTACTTGATGACTTCGGCCCGTATAAAGCCTTTTTCGAAGTCGGTATGGATTACTCCGGCGCATTGTGGCGCCTTCCAGCCACGGTGGAACGTCCAGGCCCTGACCTCATCCGGTCCGGCAGTCAGGAAAGTCTGCAGATCCAGCAGTTTGTAGGCCGACTGTATGAGACGGGCCACACCCGACTGCTCCAATCCGGCTTCCTCCAAGAACATCTGGCGCTCCTCATAGGTTTCCAACTCGGCAATATCAGCCTCCAAAGCCGCTGCCACCACCAACAATTCGGCATGTTCGTCCTTGATGGCCTCACGGACAGCTTCCACATACCGGTTGCCCTTCACAGCCGACTTTTCATCCACATTGCATACATACAGAACCGGTTTGTCTGTCAGCAGGAAAAGATCCTTGGTGAGTTTCTGCTGCTCTTTGTCCAATTCAACCGTACGGGCCGATTTGCCCTGCTCCAACGCCTCCTTATAGGCCAAAAGGATCGAACACAGCGCCTTGGCGTCCTTGTCACCGGCTGCCGCCTGCTTCTGGATTTTTGCCAGACGCGATTCTACGGTTTCCAAATCCTTCAGCTGCAACTCCATATCAATGATTTCCTTGTCACGGACCGGATCCACGCTGCCGTCCACATGGGTGACATTCTCATCGTCAAAACAGCGCAACACATGCAGAATAGCATCTGTTTCACGGATGTTGGCCAGGAATTTGTTACCCAATCCCTCGCCTTTGCTCGCACCCTTGACCAAACCGGCAATGTCCACGATCTCCACCGTTGTGGGAATCACCCGTTGCGGGTGTTCAATCTCCGCCAGTACCTGCAAGCGTTCGTCCGGCACCGTAATCACACCCACATTGGGCTCAATGGTGCAGAAGGGGAAATTGGCCGCCTGGGCCTTTGCATTGGACAAACAGTTGAACAAGGTGGACTTTCCCACGTTGGGCAGTCCTACAATACCGCATTGAAGTGCCATTTCGATTATTTTTAGATTCGAGTCCGCAAAAATAGTAAAAAATAACTACTTTTGTCTAAATTTCCAACGCAATGAAAAACACTTGGGCCATTGTTTCGCTTTTTTTGGTCATCGCCGTCGGCGTATTGGGATTTTTGTTCTTCCAACAAAAACAGGAACTCCGCATCACCACGCAGGAACTGAATACGGTAACCGCCGAAATGGAATTTGAAAAGCAACAGTCCATGGAGGAATTCGAGGAAATGGCCCGGCAGTACGAGGATTTCTACATCAAAACCGACAATGACTCCCTGCTTAAACAATTTGAAGAGGAAAAACAAAAAGTACAACAGTTGCTCCAAGAGTTGAAAACCGTCAAAGCAACCGACGCACACCGCATTTCCGAACTCAAAAAGGAACTGACCACCGTACGCGGAGTGCTTCAATCCTACATTGTCAAAGTCGATTCGCTCAATGCGGTCAATGTAGCGCTGACCGAAGAGAACACCGCTGTCCGCAAACAATACGAACAGGCAGCCGAAACCGCCCGCCAATGGGAGGAGAAAAGCCTGGAACTGGAAGGAAAAGTAACGCTGGCCTCCATGCTGGAAGCGGGCAATATCTCCATTGAACTGCTGGATGAAAAAGGCAAACCCTGCAAACGCCGCAAAAAAGTAACCAAATTCGCCCTGCACTTTGAAATCCGCCGCAACATCACCAGCGAACGCGGGGTCAAACTGGTGTATGTCCGCATTGCCGATCCGTCCGAACATCTGATGCCGGCGGCCCGCGAGGAGAAATTTCCCTTTGAAGGGCAGAATCTGGCATGCTCCTGCTTCAAATCCATTGAATACGGTGGCGAAGACACGCCCGTCACGCTCTATTATCCGCTCACCGGCGAACTGGCCGTAGGAACCTACACCGTCACCATTTTCTGCGAAGGCAATATCATCGGCTCGATGGGCTTCACCATCCAATAGTTATGGCCGGACTGTACCTGCACATTCCGTTCTGCCCCAGCCGGTGCAGTTACTGCGATTTCTACTCCACCACCCGTACCAACCGGTGCAGCGACTATACCGAAGCACTGATCCGGGAATTGAAAAGCCGCAAATCCGAACTTTCCGAACCTTTCCATACCGTTTACTTTGGCGGAGGAACCCCTTCCAGCCTCAGTATCGGCCAATTGGAACGCATTTGGACGGCTATTCACCGGCATTTGAATACCGACAGCCTGCAGGAAGCCACCTTCGAAGCCAACCCGGACGATCTCAAAATCGATTACCTGAAAGGATTGAAACAATTGGGGTTCAATCGGTTGAGCATAGGCATACAGTCCTTCAACGACCATTTTCTGCAGCAAATGAACCGCCGCCATACGGCCGCAGAAGCTGTCGAGGCCTATGACAACGCCCGCCGGGCCGGCTTTGACAATATCAGCATCGATTTGATGTACGGCCTTCCGCAACAAAACATAAGCGACTGGACACAAACGCTCAACAAGGCTATGCAACTCCGCCCCGAACACTGCTCCGCCTACCACCTCAGCTACGAACCGGGTACCCGCATGTACGCCTCCCGCACCAACGCTGTCAGCGAGGAAACCAGCCTGGCCATGTTCGAGCTGCTTTGCAGCACCCTTTCGGAAAACGGGTACAAGCACTACGAAATCTCCAATTTCGCCCTACCCGGATACCACAGCCGCCACAACAGTCTGTATTGGAACGGCACCGCCTACCTGGGTTTGGGACCCGGTGCCCACAGTTACGACGGAAAGCGTCTCCGCTCATGGAACCCCGGCAATCTGGATGCATACCTGAATGGAACCCTTGAGCGCACATACGAGCAACTGACCGAACAAGACTATACCAACGAATTGATTATGACGAGGTTGCGTACAAGCGAAGGATTGGATATCCGACTGCTTCCAACCGCATACATCAGCAAGTTCAGACAAAAGCTGCAACCCTGGTTGAAAAATTCCTGCGTGGAAATGGAAAACGATATCGTCCGTCTTACAAAAAATGGTATCTTTGTATCGGATTCCATCATAAGGGATCTTTTTGAATAATTTGTTTTACCCCTATTCCATCACACCCCATGGACGCCACCGAATTACTACGCGACCGTATTGCCCTGACCTTGATCAACGGCATCGGAAACCAATTCGCCAAAACACTGACCGCCTATGCCGGAAGCGAGGCGGATGCCTTGAAGCTCAGTCACAAACGATTACAACGGATTCCCGGATTCGGGCCGGAAAGAGCCAAAATGGTTGAACTGTCCATAGCGGATGCCCTGAAAAGAGCGGACCAGGAAATTCAATTTATTGAAAAACACAAAATAAAAGCGGTACACTACTCCGATCCCGACTATCCGGAACTGCTGTTGGAATGTGCCGACTGTCCCTTCCTGCTGTACATGCGTGGGAATATCGAATTAAAGGACAAAAAAATGCTGGCGGTGGTCGGAACACGCATGGCCACCGACTACGGCCGGCAAATGATCAAAGAAGTACTGGAAGAACTGGCAACCCGGCATCCGGATCTGGTGATCATCAGCGGATTGGCATACGGTATTGATATTGCGGCCCATCGCACCGCCATCGCCTGTCATCTGCCTACCATCGGTTTGATGGGCAACGGATTTGCCACCATTTATCCGTCCGAACACCGGCATACGGCTGTCAAAATGCTGGAGCAGGGGGGATTGATCACCGAATTTATCTCTACCGCAGCACCGGACAGACGCAACTTTCTGATGCGCAATCGGATTATAGCGGGTATGTCACACGCTACCTGGGTAGTGGAAAGCGCCATCCGCGGAGGCTCTTTGATTACTGCTGATATGGCCAATTCCTACAACCGTGACGTATTTGCCTGTCCAGGCAGGTTGCACGATCCCTACAGCATTGGCTGCAACAAACTCATTAAAAGCAACAAAGCCAGTCTGATAGAATCAGCGGCCGACATTGAATACATTATGGGATGGGAAAACAACCAAAGCCATGCGAAATCCCCTTCACAACCTGTATATCAACTGACGGAAGAGGAACAGCAGCTACATCTCTTTCTGCGCAGTCATGATAAAATCACCTTGGATGAACTGGCACAAAACACGCAACAGAATGTACACCTGCTTTCCGCCATGCTGCTTACGTTGGAATTCAAAGGAGCGGTCCGATGCCTCCCAGGCAACCGGTACAGTGCCCTGTAAAAAACAAATAGATGTTCACGCTTGAACATCTATTCGCTAACCTTAAAATCAAATACTATGAAAAAATCACAATGCAAATGTAGAAACAGAACAGCGACACGAAACATCCGGAATCATTTTTTTCATTCAAAACAGAAAAATACACACCGTTTCTTCCGCTTTGTTACAAACCTGTTACATAACTGTTCATAAGTACAGAATAAATCATTCAAAAATTGATTTGCTCATTTCAAAAAACATTGGCTTATACAAATCCGTCAAGCCACCAAATATTTTAACCGGAAAAAATAAGAATATAACGAACAGTTTTTCACACGAGGAAGCAGATAACAAACGACGGAAATTTTCATCAATGCTCTTTTGCGAACACCTGTTCATAAAGCTTTCAATCCGCCGGTTTTCAATGAATTGGCCTGTCCATAAACGGTGGATTGTTTTTCCTCTCAAGTTGATAACACAACCACCAAACAATCCGGTTATTTCTTTTGCACGTTTTCAACAGGGATTATTCTTTTGATTATTCCTTTATTTAAATTCTTCTATAATAAAAAATCAGAAATTGCAACGGACCAGAAAATGCAGGTCCAACCGATACGGACCTTGGGTTTGAGCTGCACCTGTACCCACCGACATTCTGTCGGTGTATCTGGTATAACCGGTTTTCAAATAGATATGGCAGTGTTTCCACATGGCTTGCAATAAAAAGGAGATACGCATTCCCCGATCATAGCAGGCAATACTTCCCAATGTTTGCCATACATCATGCTCATACATATAGATGCGGGTATTGTAACCGGAGGTGTCAAAGAGCGCCAGCATGGCCGCTATTCCCCAATGCTCCCATTTTCCCTGCATACGCGTATATATCAGGCAGCCTTTGCTCCAAGTTTGGTTTTCATTCAGCAGAAAAAGCAGGCTGCCTCCGCTTTTCCATTCCCAATGCGGATACCAGGATTGACAGATTACGGCCTTCAGCTGGTGTTTTCGTTCCTGAAACACCATTTTTTTCCCATGGGAGGATTTGTCTTTGCCGTAAGTGGCATACTGCAGTTCGTAAAGTGTGCCTGCCGGCGTGTTGTAAGCCAATGTCAGACGGGACTCATATCCGTATCCGGGGCGGGGCAGGGTGGAGGAGGGGCCGAGGGTTCGATAGGTATCCGTGTACAGAGAGGTCTGCAGACCCTGCCAGGGCAGGTATTGAACATGCAGTGTGACGCCGGCTTCATTCTGCAGGCGGCCGCCTTGTTTCAAGGCATTGGCCATAGGGGCTTGATAATTCTGGGCGTAATAACGTACCATCAGGCAGCCGTTGAGAGGTTCGCGGGCAAAAAACTGCAATTTTCCGATACCGGCCGGCCTCCCCTTCCAATCACAGGCCAATTCGCCGCTCAAATAGATTTTTCCCACTTTACAGGTAATATCCAAACTTACGTTTCCCTGTAGGGAATCGTGGGATGTGGCGGCGGGATAACAGGCGGCTTGAACGCCCAATTGCCAAAGCGCACCGTCGTAGCCGGCGTGCATACCTATGGCATAACAGGCAATGGTGTCTTTGGCAGCCGTTTCCTGTAAGGTTCGGTGGTATCCGCCTTTGTGATCGCTACGGGTGTGTGAGGCCCAAGCCTGCAGGTTCCACTTTTCTTTTTCCAAATATACAGCCGCTCCCCGCAAAAAACCGCCTTCGGCGGTGGAATAGGAGGGTTGCAGGCGGGTATTGTTCTCATGCAGGCAGGACGCTTGCGCCGCACGGCTGAACGTTGCACCGGTATTCCACACCAAACCGTGGGCGAAATGCGCCTTATAGTCACCTAGAATCAAACTTTTCAACCCTTTCAACCGATGAATGGCCAAATGACCGCCATGAAAATCAAATCCCGGTCCATGTTTCCAATCCCAAGGCTCTCCTTCGTCCTGTTCGAGCGTAAAAGCGGCCGTGAGATGCTGTTGTTTGAACTCATATTTGACAAATCCACTCCAAGGTTTCCCTAAATAGGTGCTGTCGTCAAATCCCCTTTTCCGGGGAAATGCCTGATTGAACCGGACAGTAATCTGGTGACGGCCGTACTTCAGATGCCATCGCTGCCGGTCTTCCTCCTGCCGGGTGGGACCCGCTTCGCAGAGTTGTTGCAAACCGTGCACAGCTGTGCTGTCCAAACCGGGTACCAGGGCCAATTCGTACAAGGTATAGAATTTTTTATAGTCAAACCGGTACTCCAACAGATGTTCCACTTGCCGGGCATTGAGAAAGGGAAGCGCTTCCAGCTCTCCACGTGTGGCCTGGTTGATGTTCAGCCTACCGGATTCGGCTCTTTCCTGCCACCAGCCGGCCGAACTCCCGTCGTCCTCCATAACGGTTTCCTGTGCGGCCATGGAGAGGGAAATCCAGGCCAGCAGCAACCATAATCCCTTTTTCATGGCCACAGGTATTGAATTCCCACACTGGATTGGACTCCAAGCTTCCAATGATACTGTATTCCCAGGTCACACTGAAAATGCTTGAAGCGGACACCGATGCCGCCGGTAGGGGAAATACCGGAACGGGCTTCAAGTCCCAACCGGAGTTCCACACGCCGGGCCACCGCATACTGACAGCCTGCATGTACCCCCGGGGGGCCGTACAATTCCTTTTCCCCTTCGACCGACAGTGCCCATTGGCCGGAGAAACGGTAGCAGACGCCCAGGCGAAAATGCACCGGCAGAAACAGCTTTCCGTCGCGGACACGGTAACGTGTGAAACTCAGGTTGAAAACATGCAGTCCCAGTGTGAGGCGCTGATGCGGATGTACGAGCACTTCCGCTTCGAGCAGTCCGGTATGTACGGGCTTCTCGTCAGTCGGCCAGGCCACCCGCACCCACCAGCCGCGCAGGGCGGCCGACCAATGCGGAGAGAACTTGCGTCCTACATCCAGGCCTACAGCGGTTTCGCCGTAGCCGCCGAATCCGAAATGTTGTGCAGTTAAACCAATGACGACCGGCGGTGTCTTATAGTACAAACCAGCTTGCAGATGGCTGAGCTCCGGAACTCCGTAGCTGTTGTGCGCGGCGGCATTTGCCGAAAGGCGGACAGTCGATTCCACCCTGCCGGCGGGAGCCGTTGAACCGGGACAAGCGGTATGGCAACCGCCCAAACCTGTCGAAACAGGCGATACGGGAAAGGAGAGTTGATAGGCCGAGGTGGTGAAAACACAGCACCATGTCAAGAGCCAAGGGGTGATCAGCTTCATCGCAACAGAAAATTTAACTAAAATGGTACGCAAAGGTACAAAAATCTTTCAATTTAATTACATTTGCAATATGAAATTGTTCCGTCATATTCTTACAGGCTTGTTGTTGACACTGCTGCTGTTACCGGTCAGTGCTTCCAAGTCGTTCAATCGTTATTACAACGAGGATATGGGCGCCTATATGCTTCCGTTTGTAATGATTGACGGAGATACGGTGCCGTCGCTTTCGTTCAAGGAAATGCCGGTTTATCCGCCGGTAAAAAAGAAAGCGGAGAAATTCTATTGGAAGACGGTGCGGGACGTCAAAAAAGTATATCCGTACGTCAAAATCGTGGGCAGCGAATACGCCCGCATTACGGCTATGCTTGATACCATTCCCGACGAGGAGGTGCGTACCAAGCTGATGAAGAAGTATGAAAAGGCGCTGCTCAAGCAATACGAACCCACCATGCGCAAATTCACGCTCTCGCAGGGCAAAATGATGATCAAGCTGATTGACCGAGAGACCAACAAGACTTCGTACGAACTCATCAAAGAAATCCGCGGCGGGTTTGTCGCTTTCTGGTGGCAGGCATTCGCCAAAATGGTGGGCGCCGACCTGAAGGAGGACTTCAATCTTTCCACCAAGGAGAAGGACCGCATCATCGAGCGTGTGATAACACTGTATGAGGCCGGGATGTTGTAAAATTCCGTTGCAATTCCGTCATTTTTTGTATCTTCGCGGCGTAATTATTACGCCATGCGGCAACATGACCTGACACAAGGAAGCATATTCGGCAATATCGCAGCTTTTTCGCTGCCTTACCTGTTGTCGTGTTTCCTGCAGATATTCTACGGCCTGGCCGACCTGTTCTTTGTGGGCCGGTACTGTGGTGTATCCACGACCACGGCTGTAGCGGTGGGCAGCCAGGTGATGCACATGGTTACGGTTGTTCTGGTAGGTTTGGCGATGGGATCGACGGTCAAGGTGGCCCATTATGCCGGAGCCGGTGACCGGCAGGGCACATCGTTGGCCATCGGTAATTCCATCACGCTCTTCGCTGTCATTTCCGTTATTTTTTCCGCTTTGTCATTGGCCGGAGTCGATGATTTGATCCGATGGCTCTCCGCTCCGGCTGAAGCGGTGACGGAAACGCGCCAGTACCTGGTCATCTGCTTTCTCGGCATCCCCATTATCGTGGCATACAACATCGTAGCCTCCATTTACCGGGGTTTGGGCGATTCGCGCAGTCCCATGTACTTTGTGGCGGTGGCGTGTGTGGTCAATGTGTTGCTGGACTATCTGTTGGTGGGTCCGGCCGGTCTGGGGGCGCGCGGAGCCGCCTGGGCGACCATAGCCGCCCAGGCGGTCAGTGTGGCGGTGGCGTTGCTCTCCATCCGTCGCAAACGGGGAAGTGTACAGATGCGGCGGCAGTACCTGAAGCCCGATCTGTCCATGATGCGCCAGTTGCTGCACATCGGCTTGCCGGTTGCCCTGCAGGACGGATTCATTCAAATCGGATTCCTCTTTATCACGATGATTGCCAATATGCGCGGGTTGGATGATGCCGCCGCCGTAGGCATTGTGGAGAAAATGATCGGCATCTTCTTCCTCATTCCGTCGGCCATGCTGGCCACGGTTTCGGCCATGGCCGCCCAGAATTTCGGTGCGCACCGTGTGGACCGGGCGGTATCCACGCTTTGGCATGCCGTTGCCGTATGTGCCGCGGTAGGTACGGCCGCCTCCCTGGTCACGCAGTTTTTTTCGTCCGAATTGGTCGGAATGTTTACCGACCATCCGCATGTCATTGCATTGGGCGGGGATTACCTGCGTGTATATGTCTGGGATTGCGTGGTGGCCGGCATTCATTTTTGTTTCAGCGGGTTCTTCTGTGCCTGCGGCCGTTCCATCTTCTCTTTTGTCCACAACATCATTTCCATGGGAACCTTCCGTGTTCCCGGCTGTTATTGGGCGTCCATTCACTATCCTGCCACACTGATGCCCATGGGGGCGGCTACCATTCTGGGTTCGACGGTATCGGTATTGATCTGCCTGGGTATGTTTTTCTGGCTCCGCGGGAGGTTGCAGGTGCAGTATGCGCCGCACGACAACCCGCTCGGGAACTAAAAAAATTCCGATCCGGCCGATATTTCGATATTATTGTTAATTTTGCAACGATATGCTGCCCGAAGTAACCATCCAGGATTTGAAATTCGTGCCGCTCATCCGTCCGGAGGAGTTGCAGAAGCGTGTTGCGAAGCTGGCTGCCCGTATGGCCCGTGAAACCGACGGAGAGGATCCGTTGTTTGTTTGTATGCTGGGCGGAGCGTTTGTCTTTGCCGCCGATCTGTTGCGCAGCATGGAAACGCCTGGTGAACTGGCGTTCGTCAAGTGGTCTTCGTATGAGGGGACTTCGTCATCGGGTCGGATCCGGGAGGAGCTGCCGCTGACGGTACCGGTACGCGGACGCCATGTGGTGGTGGTCGAGGACATTGTCGAAACCGGTTTTACATTGCAGCGTTTCCGTGCGCAGGTGCTGGAGCAGGGAGCGGCAAGCTGCCGTATCGCCACCCTGTTGCTGAAACCGGGTTGTCTGTGTTGTGACCTGCATCCCGATTGGGTAGGTTTTGAAATCGGCGATGATTTTGTTGTCGGGTACGGATTGGATTACAACGGACGCGGACGTATGCTGCCCGCCATTTATACGAAAATATGAGAAAAATCCATATACTGACCCTCTTGTTTGTCCTGCTTACGGCCTGCAGTCCGGAAAGCCGGTCGTTGGAGGAGTTTTCGGCCTTTACCGAAAGGTTGTCGCAGAAATCGTCCGGCTATTCGGATGCCGATTGGGACGATGCGCTGCAGCATTTCGACTACTTGTGGCAGGATCTGCAGCGCTATGAGTACAGCCCTGGGGATTATCGGACCATAGACAGTCTGCGGAGGCGTTGTGTAGAGATTTTTTCCGTTCATTTTTAATTTGTAAATCCATTTGTCATGAAAATAATCCGCATTCTTCTGGCAGCCGCCACGCTGTTGTTCGCAACAGGCTGCAACCAAGCCGACAAACAACTTCGGGACCAAGTCAACGGACAGCAGATCGAGAACCTGCGTCAGTTGGCCAACGCAGCCAACGGCATCGATTGTGACGCAACGTCGTTGGCAGCCTATCACCGGGCCGATTCGCTGCTCGCGCTGGCGGCGGCGGCCCCCGATGTGTACCAAAGCGACACGTACATCCATGCCGCATTAACGGAAATCTTCTACGGCATGTCCTACAGCCGGGCCCTGTATGCGGTCGAATCCACACGCGGGGAGGAGGAGGCTTACCTGATGGAATATCTGGACGAAGTGGTGGTACATCCGATCGCATCGGCGCGTGCTTCGCTCGACCCATTG
>JAGDAS010000097.1 GCA_017959385.1 Paludibacteraceae bacterium | reverse complement strand
GTACCTGACTTACCAGGGCGAAGGGGACGACCTGCCCCATCCACCCGGAGACGGGCGCAAGAGCGTCATCGTCCTCGGTTCCGGCGCCTACCGCATCGGCTCGTCGGTAGAGTTTGACTGGTGTTCGGTCAATGCTGTGCAGACCGCCCGCCAGCTCGGCTACCAGTCGGTGATGATCAACTACAACCCCGAAACCGTTTCGACCGACTACGACATGTGCGACCGCCTGTATTTCGACGAACTTTCGTTCGAGCGGGTGTTGGACGTACTGGATTTGGAATCGCCCAAGGGTGTGATTATCTCCATGGGCGGTCAGATCCCGAACAACCTGGCCATGAAGCTCGCCCGCCGCAATGTGCCCATTCTGGGTACTTCGGCCGAGAATATCGACCGTGCCGAGGACCGTCACAAGTTCTCCGCCATGCTCGACAGCATTGGTGTGGATCAGCCGCGTTGGTGTGAGTTGACCAGCTTCGAGGATATCGACGCCTTTATCCGCGAGGTTGGTTTCCCCGTACTTATCCGTCCGTCGTATGTGCTTTCGGGTGCGGCTATGAATGTCTGCTATGACAAAGAGGAGGTACACCGCTTCCTCAACCTGGCCACCAAGGTGTCCAAAGACCATCCCGTGGTGGTGTCGTCGTTCATGCAGCAGGCCAAGGAGATCGAGTTCGACGCAGTGGCCAAAGACGGGGAGATTGTTGAATACGCCATGTCAGACCATGTCGAGTTCGCCGGTGTCCATTCCGGTGACGCCACACTCGTTTTCCCGGCACAGAAACTCTATTTCGAGACCATGCGCCGGATCAAGAAGATTGCCAAGAAGATCGCGCATGAGCTGCAGATTACCGGCCCGTTCAATATCCAGTTTCTGGCCAAGAACAACGACGTGAAGGTGATTGAGTGCAACCTGCGCGCCTCCCGTTCGTTCCCCTTCGTGTCGAAGGTGCTGGGATGCAATTTCATCGAAACGGCCACCCGCATCATGTTGGGAGCCGACTTCGAGAAGCCCGACGCCTCCGTATTCGACATCGAGCGTATCGGTGTCAAGGCTTCGCAGTTCTCGTTCGCCCGTTTGCACAATGCCGACCCCATCCTGGGCGTGGATATGTCCTCTACGGGTGAGGTGGGCTGTATCGGTGACGACTTCAACGAGGCGTTGCTTTCGGCCATGATCGCCGTGGGCAACGTGATTCCGGCCCGCAACATCCTGGTGTCCTCCGGCGATGCTCATTCCAAGGTCGATCTGCTGGAGCCCTGCAAGATGCTGGCCGAGCACGGCTATCAGATCTACGCAACTGCGGGTACGCAGCGTTTTCTGGAAGAGAACGGCGTGAAGGCCACTACGGTAGGCTGGGCGGAGGAGGGAGCTGAAAATCAGATTCCCGAAATGATGGCGGCCAAGAAGTTCGATATGGTGATCAACATTCCGAAGAACCACAGCCACCATGAGCTCACCAACGGCTACCGCATCCGCCGCGCGGCCATTGACCACAACGTGCCTTTGCTCACCAACGCGCGTCTGGCAGCCGCTTTTGTACATGCTTTCTGCTCCATGGGGCAGGGCGATATCCAGATCAAGGACTGGGCTTCCTACATGAACGCCCGCTGACCGGATGCCGGTTGTTAACAAAAAGGGGGATATTCTGGCGGATATCCCCCTTTTGTGTTGAAAATATGTACGGTTATCCGCCCGTCGGCATGGATTTTTTTGTAACTTTGCTACGCATCTGATGTGAAGATGCCTGTATTTGGAAAAGTAACTTAATTTTTAAATCAAATTTATGGAAAACGCACAAGTAAAGAAAAACTACACGTTGCCCATCATCGTGATGTTCCTGTTGTACTTCATGATTGCCTTCGTAACCAATTTCGCTGGTTCGATGGGATCCATTGTCAAAAATCAATTCGGTGTCAGCAATGCGCTGGCCATGCTGGGTTTGGCGGTCAATTTCATCGCCTATGCCTTTATGGGATGGCCGGCCGGTCTGATTCTCAAGCGCAAGGGTTATAAATTCACCTCGG
The DNA here is from genome assembly GCA_017959385.1 of Paludibacteraceae bacterium. GTDB lineage: Bacteria > Bacteroidota > Bacteroidia > Bacteroidales > Paludibacteraceae > Enterocola. The sequence continues at coordinate 282 of JAGDAS010000097.1, read as the reverse complement.
TTTGCGCCGTACTGGTCGGTTTGGTCGGTGTAGCCATCCAATGGCTGTCGGGACCGGCCCAGTCCTTCGGCGTCTATATCGTCGGCGCTTTCGTAGCCGGTTTCTCCATGTGTATGCTCAATGTGGTGGTCAACCCCATGTTGAACACCTTGGGTGGCGGTGGCAACCGCGGCAACCAGCTCAATCTTTTCGGTGGTGCTTTCAACTCCATCGGTGGCACGCTGGCTCCGATTCTGTTGGGTTACCTGTTGGGCGGTATCGCCATTGAGAAGGCTACGGTGC
>JAGDAS010000096.1 GCA_017959385.1 Paludibacteraceae bacterium | reverse complement strand
TGCCTTCGAGGAGGAGAAGCTGGAGAACGGCGAGACTCGCGTGGTGCTGAAGTTGCCCGCAGCGCTGGCTCCTGTGAAGTGTGCCGTAATGCCGCTGGTCAAGAAGGACGGACTGCCCGAAAAGGCCCGCGAAATCATGAACCTGCTCAAGTTCGATTTCCGCTGCAGTTACGACGAGAAGGACTCTATCGGCAAGCGTTACCGCCGCCAGGACGCCGTTGGAACCCCCTTCTGCGTTACCGTTGACCACGACACACTCAACGACCAGTGCGTTACCGTACGCTACCGCGACACCATGAAGCAGGACCGCGTCAAAATCGAGGATCTGCACGCACTGGTGGACGCCCAGGTCAACATGCGCAATCTGTTCCGCAAACTGATGGCATAACCACCGTTCCCCCACACCTCCCCGCCCCACGGCGGGGAGGTCCATAAAAGAACCAACATGCCGGCCCGCAGCAGACGAAAGAAAAAGATCACCCACCCGAAATCCCCGCGCAAAGGGAAATCCGCAGGATTCTGGGCGCTGATTGCATCTTTGTCACTGGCCGTGTTGCTGTGCGGCGGATTCGCCTATCTGTATTACCTGTACGAATATGATTCGAAAACCTGGGCGGAAATTGTCAGCATGACCAACTACAACGGCATTGACGTTTCCCACCACAACGGCATCATCAACTGGGAACGGGTGGCCCGGGACGAGAAAATCCAGTATGTGTACATCAAAGCTACGGAAGGCGCCAGTTTCCACGACATGCTTTACCGCCGCAACCTGACCAAGTCGCGCAAGAACGGATTGAAAGCCGGCAGCTACCATTACTTCTCCATGCATTCCACTCCGGAAGAACAGTTTGAAAATATCCGCAAACACATCAAAGCGGAGGAACAGGACCTGATTCCCGCCATTGACGTAGAGCATCTGAAACGTTACGATCCGCAGGAGGTCCGCGGGCGGGTATTGGAACTCGCCCGGCTCATGGAACGGCACTATGGTCAAAAGCCGTTGATTTACGCCAATGTATATGACTACCGGACCTATCTGGCGCCGGAACTGGACGAATACCCCCTCTTTCTGGCCCACTACAACCTGGTAGCCTCCAACGTTCGGGAAAAACCCTATCTGCTGTGGCAGTACTCCGACCGGGGCGCTGTCAACGGCATCATCGGGCCGGTTGACTTTTCGCGTTTCCACCGGGAGGCGGATTTGCGGCATCTCCTGCTTCATAAAACATCGGCATGTCCGTAAGATTTTGTACATTTGCAAACATGCGGAAAAGACCCATACATATCCGATTCGCTGTCTGGTGCGCCAGCCTGCTGCTGGCCGGTTGCGCCAACCGCGGCATAGGCCCCCAGGGAGGCCCCAAGGACACCACTCCGCCGGTGGTGGAATCAACGCGCCCTGCACAACGGGCTACGGAGGTTCCATGCATCGGCGCCACCGTGGTATTGGAAACCAATGAGAATATCAGCATCAAAGACCCGACCAAGGTGGTGATCTCACCACCGCAGAAGAACCGTGCAGGCATCAAGGGAACCGGACGGCGGGTCACGGTCAGCCTGACGGACACGCTCAAAGAAAACACCACCTATACCATACAGTTCGGTGACAACATCGTTGATTACAACGAAGGGAATCCGCTCAAAAACTACGAATTCACCTTTTCAACCGGCGACCGGATCGACAGCCTGCGTGTAAGCGGCACCGTACTCAACAGCCGCACGCTGGCTCCCATGGAGGGATTGGAAGTCGGCCTGCACAGCCAATTGGCGGACAGCGCATTCTTCAACGAATCCTTTGACTACATCGGCATGACCGATGCCAAAGGAAGGTTCACGATTGCCGGTGTACGCGAGGGGGAATACCGCCTCTACGCGCTGAACAATGCCGCAGGCACCCACCGCTACACCCAAACGGGGACGGATATCGCCTTTTACGACAGTATTATCCGCCCGGAAATCCATGTCCATGCCACCATCGACACGCTTTGGAGTGACTCCACACACACCGTCTGGGACAACCTGGACGTACAGACCTTTGAACAGTATCTGCCCAACGACCTGTTGCTGCTGAGCTTCAACGAGCGCCATGAACAACAGTTTTTCCGCAAGGGATACCGCCCGACACGCGAACAATTGAACCTGGTGTTCAACACCGACCTGCAGGAAGAACCGGAAATCCGACTGTTGGACCAACCCGAGCGACAGGACTGGCTGTGGCGGGGATGGTCGGATCGTAAAGATTCGTGCATCTATTGGATGAAAGACACACTGCTGACCGCCATGGACACGTTGCGTCTGACCGTTTCGTATGCCTCCCTTACGGAAAATGGTGCGGACACACTGCGTACCGACACCCTCTCGCTGAACTACCGCCCTCCCCTGGCCAAAAAGAAAGGAGGCGATGCCGGCAAAGACGGTTGGGTGATTCAACACAACCTGGCCTCCGCATTGGGAATCAACGACTCCATCCGGCTGACACTCAGCGAGCCCATCGCTCAAATCAACGACACCCTGATCCACCTGCTCATCAAACAGGATACGCTGTGGAATCCGGTACCATTCACCTGGGTGACCAACCTGGACAGCTGCCCAACCCAAGTGAGCATCCAATTTGACCGGGAATGGGAGGCCTCCTACCGTCTGACGGTGGATTCGCTGGCATTCACCTCCTGGTTCGGCAGGCAGAGCATGCCGCTCAACAAATCGTTCCAGGTGAAAAAGCCGGAAGATTACGCCAACCTGTATGTGAAAATCACCGCCAGCTTCACGGACGGAATGGTGGAACTGATGAACGACAAGGAAGTGGTGCTGCGCACCGAACCCATGGGCGATGAAGCCGCCTTTGAGAACCTGGCGCCCGGCACCTATATGCTGCGTTTGTATCGCGACCTGAACGGCAACGCGGAATGGGATTCGGGCGAAATACTGGAGCACCGCCAGCCCGAACCGGTCTATTACTATCCGAAGAAACTGCAGCTGCGCGCCAACTGGGACAACGAAGAGAGTTGGGAACCCGAAACCATTGATTGGGAAAGCCAACGGCCTGACAGCGGCGGCACCGGCAGTGCGGAAAACAAAAAAAGGCTGAAATGAGACGGAAATGCCTATTGCTGACGCTGCTCGCATACTGCCTGGCCTTGCATGCCGGTGAGCCTATGCTGAAACTGATCAACACCAGTTTCAGTTCGGGAGAGTCACTCCTCTACCAAGCCTACTTTCAATGGGGTTCCGTCTATGTGGACCAGGTGATCATTGAAACCAAGGTATCGGACGATGTTTACGAAGGGACCCCGGTGTACGACATTCTGGCGGTAGCCCGCACCGAAAAGACCATGCGCCGTTTCTATGCCCTGCTTGACACATTCGAGGTCAAGATGCGCAAAGCGGACATGGCATCCGTTTGGTTCTACCAGCAGGACTATGAGAAGAATTACCATGGTGAGAAACGCTACCGCTACCATTACACCGACTCCACCGCCACCATTGACGCCTATGAGGACCGCAACGGAGACATCTACCAGGATCGGACCACCTTCGCCTGGCAGTATCCGATGGACGCTTTCTGCCTGCTGTTCCGCCTGCGCAACTACGATTTCAGCGAAGCCATGCCCGGCAACCGGTACAAATTCGAATTCTTCAACAAAGGGAAATGCGAGGTGCTGCATATTGTCTATGTAGGGCCGGACGCGGTAACACTACGCAACGGGACCTCCTACCCGGACTGCAACAAATTCATCTTTGAAACCTCGGAAGGCACCTTATTCTCCAAAGACAACCCGGTATCCATCTGGGTTACCCGCGACCGCTACCACCAGATTGTCCACGCCGAAGCCAAACTCAAAATCGGCACGGCCAAGATCGATTTGACCAGCGTGAAGCGGTAAAAAGATTTCGTTGGATATACATCCAACTATCGAAGAAATGAACATGAATCAATGACTCTATTCTTTATCACAAATGGAAAAGCACCCCAATGAAGGAAATCCCATTTCCGGAAAAAATACTTTTGTTTCCACCAACGACATCGAAAACATGATCTTCAATGTTCGTGGTGTTCAAGTAATGATTGACCGCGACATCGCTCAACTTTACGGAGTAGACACGAAACGTTTGAATGAACAAGTAAAACGGAATCTAGACCGATTCCCTGAGCGATTCCGTTTCCAACTGTCTGAAAATGAGTTCCATGAACTGGTCGCAAATTGCGACCGGTTGAAGAAATTGAAACATTCATCTGTAGCTCCTTTTGTCTTTACCGAACAAGGCGTAGCCATGCTTTCGGCTGTATTGCACAGCTCAACCGCCGTTGCAGTAAGCATTCAAATAATGGATGCCTTGACAGCCATGCGTCAATTCATTGCAACCAATAAAGACATCTTCCAAAGAATGGCGATTGTTGAACAAAATCAATTGGCGCTCTCTGCTCATCAGAAGGAAACTGACAACAAACTGGCTGAAGTCTTCCGCTATCTTGACTCTGGAAATATCATCCCTTCTCAAGGGATCTTCTACGACGGTCAAATCTTTGATGCCTATACCTTCGTATGCGACCTCATCCGTTCGGCGAAGTCGCAAATCGTCTAGTTCGACAACTACATTGACGACAGCGTACTGACCATGCTCGGCAAACGGTCTGCAGGCGTATCTGTACGGATTCTCACCAAAACCATTTCACGGCAACTGCAATTGGACATCGACCGCCACAATGCCCAATACCCGCCACTTTCGGCCGAAGTGTTTCCCCATGCCCACGACCGCTTCCTTTGCATTGACGACACTGTTTACCACATAGGAGCGTCACTGAAAGATCTGGGTAGAAAATGGTTCGCTTTTTGTCGCATGGAAGAAACCAGCGCGCAACTTTTGGCACGGGTGTAATATTTTCTCCGCCTCATGCAACCGGTTTTTCCGTAATTTTTCTTACCTTTACAACGTCATGTCGGCGCCATTATGGCGCAATGTGACACCGACATACTAAAAGACAGCACTCGGCTACCCATCGGCATCGAAAGAGAACTACCTACTGCTTTCGCTCACCGACCGGGGATCCCAGATTGACAAGCCCATCACATTTGACCGCCTCGGAGCAAGAATGAAACAAGGGGTGTTTGTGGTTGGTTTTGCGGAGCTAGCACTTTAAACTCTTACATCCCAAACGCCTTCTTGATAGCGGGGACCATGTCGTCCTTTTCCCAAGTGAACAGCTCCACCTCGCGTGTGAACACCTTGCCGTTCCCATCGCGGAAGGTCTTGACCACCCGTTCGTTTTTGCGGCCGAAATGGCCATACGAAGCCGTTTCCTCATAGATGGGGCAACGCAGGTTCAACCGGTCCTCAATGGCTTTGGGACGCATGTCAAACAATTGGGCGATCCGCTCCGAAATCTCTCCGTCGGAAAGCGCAATCTTGGCCGTACCGTACGTATTGACGTACAGACTCATCGGTTTGGCGACACCGATGGCATAAGCCACCTGCACCAGTACCTGTGAAGCCACCCCGGCGGCCACCAGGTTGCGGGCAATGTGACGGGCCGCATAAGCAGCCGAACGGTCCACCTTGGACGGATCCTTACCGGAAAATGCGCCTCCGCCGTGGGCTCCTTTGCCTCCATAGGTGTCCACAATGATCTTACGGCCGGTCAAACCCGTGTCTCCATGAGGCCCGCCGATAACGAACTTACCTGTCGGGTTGACATACAATTTATAAGGTGCGCCGTTGACCAGACGTTTGTAGAGCGGATCCTTTTCCAGCACACGGGGTATGAGAATATTCTCCACATCGTGACGGATCCGGGCGAGCATGGCGTCGTCATCGGGTAGGAACTCATCGTGCTGCGTGGAGATCACGATGGAGTCAATACGCAGTGGTTTGCCTTCCGGCGAATATT
>JAGDAS010000095.1 GCA_017959385.1 Paludibacteraceae bacterium | reverse complement strand
CTTGGGCATGGCCAACAGCGGATATAAATAAGCGCTGAATCTATAATAGCCGATGTGACGAAAATAATTCTCCGTTCGTGCATCATCCTCGATGTGGAGTCCTCGAGATTTCAGCAGTCTCACCAATTGAATCGGAGACGAATATGTTTTGGGATATTGTTGCATACAAAAAAAGACCCGCCGATTTAAGCATTGTGAAGAGGCTTGGCGGGTTCTCGTACTGCAAAGATACAACTTTTTCATGAATCGGCAAATACTTCTGATAAAAACTACACGATTCATAATTCCGATATTAAACAACCATTGTCCTAAATTAATCTCAAAAATATTGCGTACTTTGGGCAACGGATGCTGCTACTGGCGCTGCCAATGTATTAACCAATCAAGCTATCAATGAAGCCGCTAAATGAAACGCTGGTTTTTAAGAAACCGTTCAAATTCGAGCTTTCCCTTGTTGCGTTATTAATGACAGTTGAATTCGTATTATTGTTTACGGGATACGACGGGAAATATTCGAGTACAATAATACCTGCAATTGTGGGGTTATCTATCACTATGTATCTGATATACAGAAGACGTTGTGACGAGGTGATTCTTGATAAAAATGGGATAACAATGACCGATGGGGAATCGTTGTCTTGGAGAAGTATAAAAAAAATAGAACTAGGTGTCGAGAAACGAACATTCGGTCTATGGATTTATACAATAGACAATAGGAAAATGTACGAAAACATACCAGGAAAGACGAATCTCGTTTACTTCAGCTTCAAACAATATATGGAACATTATCATCCAGAAATACCATGTGAGAGTTATGTGAAATCATGGTTGATTCTTGGATACGGGATTTCCAACACTTCAACGGGGAATTGGAAATTTCTATAACACAATCCCCTCCTCGTTCGGCGTAGCGTCCCGCTACGCCGTTGTTGAAGTAAGTTTGCTCCGACATGGAGAATATTGCATAGTCGCCCTACCCGACGGCCACCCCTTACCGACCCAGCAACTGCCGTTCGGCGGCATCGACTTTGTCGAAGGGGAATCCAGCCACCACCGACTCCATCAATGCGGCAATGCGGTCATTGCAAAGGTTGCCGATGCTGCCCTCGTGCGTATGGTGCACTTCCTTGACCGGTTCGAACTGTCCGGCCTCAATCTCAAGCCCGACTTGCTTGTAGGCGTCGCGGAAAGGAGTGCCGGCCAATGTGCGTCGGTTGACTTCCTCCACGCTGAAAATCGGTGCGTACTTGGGATCGTCCAGCACATGCTCGTTGACCGTAATCTTGGAGATCATGTTCTCCACCATATTGAGCACATCAATCATTTGGTCGAACATGGGTAGGTAGCTTTCCTTGATAATCTGCAGATCGCGGAAATAACCTGACGGCAAATTATTGGTTATTAATGTAATCTCCTGCTGGATGGCTTGAATCTTATTGCATTTGGCGCGCGTCAGTTCAAACACATCGGGATTCTTCTTGTGCGGCATGATACTCGAACCGGTCGTATATTCGGGTGCCAATTTGAGGAAACCGAAATTCTGGCTGTTGTACAAACAGGCGTCGAACGCCAGTTTGGAAACCGTAGCCGCTACCGAACCGACGGCCGATGCCACGATACGTTCCGTCTTGCCACGTCCCATTTGGGCATACACCACGTTGTAATCCATGCTGTCAAATCCCAACAGATCGGTGGTCAGCTGCCGGTTGAGCGGAAAAGAATTGCCGTACCCGGCAGCAGAGCCCAACGGATTGCGGTTGGCCACCTTGTAGGCGCTCAGCAACAGCTGCATATCGTCCACCAGACTTTCGGCATAAGCGCCGAACCAAAGGCCGAACGACGAAGGCATGGCAATCTGCAGATGCGTATAGCCGGGAATCAGTACGTCCTTGTTGCGTTCACTCTGCTCCTGCAGTGTATGGAACAACCGCAGCACCGCCTCCACCACTTCACGCAGTTTGGCACGGGTAAAGAGTTTCAAGTCAATCAGCACCTGATCGTTGCGCGATCGACCACTATGCAATTTTTTTCCCACAGCCCCGAGATCCATCTCCACTTGCGAATGGACATCCTCCACCCCCGGCTCGATCTCAAATTCGCCGGCTTGCACACGGGCATAGATGCTTTTGAGCCCGGAAAGGATGGCATCCCGGTCGTCCGGAGTGAGCAACCCGATGGTTTCGAGCATGGTGGCATGCGCCATGGAGCCCAACACATCGTAAGGAGCCAGGTACATGTCCATTTCAGCGTCTCGGCCGATGGTATAACGCTCCACATCGGCATTCACCCGTACGTTCTTTTCCCAAAGTTTGTTCGCCATAACATTTATCCGTTATACGGAAGCCGGGGCAGCACATCGGCCGCATGGTCCAGAGCCTCCTTGATTTTTCCTTCCACCATTTTCCGTATGAAAAACGGCACTTCCAACTCCATGGTCAGACGAAGATGCGTAACGCCGGGTGTCTTTTCCAACAGTTGCACCCACAAACACACATCCTTTCCGCCCTGAGTGGAAGCATATTTAAGCAACTTGAAGGGCTGCGCATCCACCTGCGACAGCGTGAACTCACCCTTCCCCCCCAATGAAACCGTAACGCTGTCCGGAGTCAGGTCAATCCGATCCACCTGAATGCCCATCGGCAGCTGCGGTGCCCTGCTGCGCAGGTTCTCCACGAGCGGCCGCAAGTTCTCCAGATTGGACAACCATGTGTAAACCTGTTGACTGGGTGCCTCAGCGGCGGTGATTTTGCTGACTACCCGCATATCATCCCTGCCATACCGAAGGATCCTTACGCCACTCCTGCAGCGTCTTCACCTCATCCTGGCCGATATAGCCCGTTTCCAGCGCGTACTTGAGCAGCGCCTCGTAATTGGAGAGCGTCGTCAGCTCAACACCGGCGACCTTGAAAGCCGCCTCGGCAACCGGGAATCCATAGGTGAAAATGGCCACCATACCCAGCACATCGGCTTTCTTCTCCTCACGCAATGCTGCGACCGCCTTGAGGCTGCTGCCACCGGTCGAGATCAAATCCTCCACAACGACCACTTTTTTGCCTTCCTCCAGATAGCCTTCCACCAAATTCTCCATGCCGTGATCCTTCTTGGACGAACGTACATAGCAGAAAGGCAAGCCCAGAATGTCGGCCACCAGCGCGCCTTGGGCAATCGCACCCGTAGCCACGCCGGCAATTACCTCCGCATCGGGATATTTCTCCGCAATCAGACGGGCAATCTCCACCTTCACCAGACTGCGCACAGCCGGGAAAGACAGTGCTTTGCGGTTGTCACAATAAATGGGAGACTTCCATCCGGAGGCCCAGGTAAAGGGCTTGGAGGGTTGCAATTTCACTGCTTTGACTGCCAACAGGCGGTTGGCCACTAATGCTTCTACATTCATATCGTGATATTTATTAATGTCAATGACGGGGCTTTTCCATATTCTCCTCCCAAGCCTTCAACAAAAGGCTCATGTCGTCGGGGAGCGGTGACTCGAAAAACATACGTTCGTGCGTACGCGGATGCTCAAAGCCCAAGGTGCGCGCGTGCAACGCCTGACGCGGACAAATCGTACGGCACCGGGCAACAAACTGACGGTAAGCCGCCGTGGGGATACCCTTCAGAATCTGGTCACCGCCATAACGCGCATCGTTGAAGAGCGGATGACCGAGCGACTTCATGTGCACACGGATCTGGTGGGTACGGCCGGTCTCCAGTTTGCACTCCACCCAGCTCACGTAATCAAACCGAAGCAGGGTGCGGTAATGCGTGACCGCATATTTGCCGAGAGCGGGATCCTCCACAACCGCCATCTGCAAGCGGTCCTTGGGATTGCGGCCGATGTAGCCTTCAACCGTCCCCTCGTTATCGGTAACACCCCAAACCAGCGCATTGTAAAGCCGGTCGGTCGTTTTCTCATAGAACTGTTTGCACAAAAACATCTTGGCATAGTCGTTCTTGGCCACTACCAGCAGTCCCGATGTGTCCTTGTCAATACGATGAACCAACCCCAGCCGGGGATCATTGGCATCCAGCACTGCATGGCGGCTGAAATGCCATGCCAGCGCATTGACCAACGTGCCGGTGTAATTGTTGCACCCAGGATGAACCACCATACCGGCCGGTTTGTTGACCACCAGTACATCATCGTCTTCGTAAACAATGTCGAGTGGAATATCTTCAGGGACGATCTCCGTTTCGCGGGGCGGATGGTCCATTACCACCGAAATGACATCGAGCGGTTTGACCTTATAGTTCGATTTGACCGCCTTGCCGTTGACCAGCACCGCACCCGCCTCCGCTGCCGCCTGCACTTTGGTGCGCGAGGTATGCATGATACGATCCACCAGAAACTTGTCCACACGCACCGCCGTCTGACCGGGATCAGCCGTAAAACGGAAGTGTTCGAACTGCTCCTGCAGTGCGTCTTCCAGTTCGGTATCGGGCATTTCAGGCATACGGATGTTAGAATTGGATACGGTTCTCAATTTCACTGCCCAACTCGTCCTGCTGCTCATCACCAGCCTCCAGGCCCTTGCCCACACAGAGCGTGATGGACGAGCCGACGGGAATACGGTCACCCTCTCGGATCACCTTGCCGTTGTATTGGGCCGAAAGAACCAGATCCTTGTATTCGGAAGGTTTATAGACAATATCTTTCACAACGAACTCCGCACCCTCAAGCAAGGCCTTGGCCTGGCGCAGCGACATATCGACCACGGTCGGGAACGGCACGGTAGGATGTGTGGCGGCATTGACCACCACATAGATCCGGCGTCCGGGTTTGACAAACTCACCGGGTTTGGGATCCTGCTCCACGACACTGCCCAAAGCGTAATTGCGGTTATAGATGGAATCGGTGACCACCATGGTCATGCGATGGGCCTCCAACGAGCGGACCGCTTCGTCGAGCGACAAGGACCGCACCTCGGGAACCACTTCCCGCTCACCATGGCGTGTATATACGCCCAACCAGTAGAACACAACCGTCAAAAGCACCACACTGACCGCAACAATCAGGCATATATGCTTGAATATCCGGTGACGGCGAAAGAAATCAATGATTTTGGACATAGGCGGGTATTTTCTGCAAAGGTAATAAAAAAACGGACAGAACGCATGTTCTGTCCGCCTTTATGTATGTCAGCCCCGAATTACGAACGACGAACGACAAATTCATCGGATACGGTCAGCTTCTTGCGACCCTTGGCACGACGGGCAGCCAGTACACGACGGCCGTTGGCGGTAGCCATTCTCTCACGGAAACCGTGTGTGTTGGCTCTCTTGCGGTTGGAGGGTTGGAATGTACGTTTCATACTACTATCTTTTATTTGTTATTTCCCAAAAATTCGGACTGCAAAGGTAAATACATTTTTGGGAACTTCAAAACATCTAACCGATTTTTTTCAAGGCACCTGTACTTTTGCCGATCCTGCCCCGTCGGTAAGCAGGTAAACACCCCGCCCGGCAGGGAATTGGAAAACCCCTTGTTCCACCTTGATCCGCCCCAACAATCTGCCAGACAAGGTGTAAACCTGCAGCTGGCAGGGCGTTTCCGATTCTACGCCAATGTAACCCGACTGTCCGAATGCCCGCCAAGGGCTGACCGCATCAACCGGAGTGCACGACGACAACGATCCGTCGGGAGCCACATCGACATAGTCAAAATTGACCCAAT
>JAGDAS010000094.1 GCA_017959385.1 Paludibacteraceae bacterium | reverse complement strand
CCTCATTCAACTTCGATAATATAGTTTCATTTTGTAAACATTTGTATTAAATTTGTGGCAAATTTTGTGGCACATGAAACATGTTACCGTTTCTCTTGACAGTCGCAAGGACATCCCTGCTTGAATTTTTCTTCGCTTGCATACAGTTTGTTCACCAATTCAACCCAAGTTCACCAAATTCTATCATTTTACCATATCCTTGTTTCAAAAGAATCTGTATCTTTGCAACGATGAGTACTTGTTCTATACTTTTTTCCACTCATTTATTTTGGGATACCAATCCCAGCGAAATAGATATGGAGGCCAATGCACCGTACATCGTACAGCGCGTGTTGGAGTACGGGCAGATGGACGATTGGTATCTCATTAGGAATTATTACGGACTGGATCGAATAAAGGAAATTGCCACCCAGTTGCGTAGCCTTGATCCAAAAGCATTGTCGTACATTGCTGCTATTACCAACACCCCACGAAGTCAATTCAGATGCTACACCTCGAAACCATAGAGCCTCACACGCTCGAATTACTCCACAAGATACAGACATTGCCGGAATTTGCCTACACACGTCTGGTGGGTGGCACAGCATTGGCTTTGCAAATCGGACACAGGAAATCCATTGATTTAGACCTTTTCGGCAACGAATTGATTGCACCGGAGGATTTGTATGCCGCATTGAAATCCATTTCCGACAACGTTCAATTGATCTCCACCACCCGCACAATGCGTTTCTTTTTTGTAAATGGTATAAAAGTGGATTTTATCTGCTATCCTTACCTCTGGATAACGCCCGAAATAAATGAAAACGGTCTGCACCTGGCATCCATTGAAGACATCGCGGCCATGAAACTTTCAGCCATTACCAACAGAGGAACAAAAAAAGATTTTATTGACCTTTACTTCCTATTGGAACACTATCCCATGAATGAATTGCTGCGTCTATATCAGGAAAAATACCCAGGATCAACCCTCTTCGCAACTCTCAAAAGCCTGACATATTTCGATGATGCAGAAAACGATCCCATGCCTGTTATGCTTCGCACTGTTGATTGGGAAAGCGTAAAAGAGCGCATCCTGTCCGTATTATTGTAACAGAACTTCCTCTCAGCCTTTCCAATCAGCGTTTCATAGCGGTTGGAGGGGCTTTGACAAGTAGACAAAAAAAGGTGCCTTGAGGCACCTTTTTTTTGTATGAAGTGATCGAAAGTCCGATGGCTTTCTTTATTTCAAATCGCCAGCGTTGACAACCAGCGTATCGGGAGCGACTTCAACCGAATCGGCGGCAGGAGCAATCCCTAACCCTTCCCTAAAGCCCTGTTCGAACGGCGTATTAACCTCCGCCTTCATCTCAAAGGGATAAATCCGAGTCAGCCAGAAATAACCCAACACGAATGCCACTGCACCAATAACGACACCTACCTTGGCCATATCCTTGGTTTCCACAAGACCCGTAGAGGCGGCGATGGCGTTGGGAGGCGTACTGATGGGGAACAACATAGCAATGGAGGCACATACCGCAATGAAGGAGATCATGGCGTGCGTACCACCCATGGCCACAAAAGCATCATGGCTGGCCGCCTCAGGCATGGACAAAGCTTCGGCAACCACAATCAAAATAGGGATCAACAAGGCTGCCGTGGCGGAATTGCTGATGAAGTTGGACAGGAAATAGCAGATCAAACCGGCAATGACAAAGATAAGAACAACGCCCATGCTGCCAAAAGGAATCGCCTCAATCAGCACCTTGGCCAAACCCGTACCCTGCAGGTCAGCCCCCAAAGCGAAACCGCCGGCCACCAACCAGAGCACCGACCAGTTGATCTCTTTGATATCCTCCTTGGTGAAAATGCCGCAGCAGGTAAGTACCGCCAGTGGAATGAGTGCCACCACATTGGAGTTGATACCGGTAAGTTTCTCTGTAGCCCACAACAGGATCGTACCGATAAAGGTGCACCATACCACGATGGTCTTCCAATCCGTCTTGCGTTCGCTCTTCTGAATATCCAGCACCACCTCTTTCGATTTGAACGGGAAAAGAATCTGCAGGAGCACCCAGGCAAAAAGAATCATGATAATCACAAACGGAATCATACGCATGGCCCATTCGCCGAAAGTCACCTCAAATCCTGCCTCGCCCAGGAATTTCACAGCAGTGGCATTGGGAGGCGTACCGATCGGCGTACCGATACCGCCCAGGTTGGCGGCGACCGGAATTGCCAGCGAAAGACCGATTTTGCCCTTGTCATCGCTAGGCAGTACCGCGAGCACCGGCGCCAGGAAGGCAAGCATCATGGCTGCAGTGGCGGTATTGCTCATAAACATCGAGAAGATGGCAATCACCACCAGGAAACCCAGCAGCACCATCTGGGGCTTTTTGCCGAAAGGCTTCAGCAGAATACGAGCCAGAGTGACATCCAAACCGTATTTGGAAGCCATAATGGCCAATACGAAACCGCCCAGGAAAAGCATCACCACCGGATCGGCGAAAGTACTCATCAGAGACTTGTAAGGCACCAGCGAACCGGCCTCCGGGTTGCAGAAGAATCCGATTCCCTTGTCGGAAACAGTCAACAACGAAACAACGATGATCATCACGGAGGTGGTCCAGTTGGGGATGGGTTCGAAAATCCACAACAAAGCCGCCGTAATGAACAGGGCAATCACACGTTGTTGCACCACAGTAAGTGCCTCAACGCCGTAGAATTCGGTCGGCACGCACCAAAAGAACAATCCGACCAGGATGGATACGATCAGAGAGACGATTTTTGTTTTGCTCATATTATTGATATTGGTTATGCGCATTGCATCGGAGTGCAAAGATAGACAATTTTATTCTGATTGAATAAAATTATCGGAGGGATTTGTGCGGAAACGGGAAAAACAACGAAGCCGTATATCAATATACGGCTTCGGCAATGGTACGGACGGTTTTGGCACCGCTGGTGGTATAAAAATGAATGTTGGGAACTCCGTGCGCCATCAAATCGCGGCATTGGGTGATGCACCACTCAATACCCAGTGCGCGCACCTCGTTGTCATCCTTGCATTTGATCACCTCACGGACCAACTCCTCGGGAATATCCACCTTGAAGGTCTCGGGAATCAGGTTGAGTTGGGACATGCGCGACAAAGGCTTGATGCCGGGAATGATCGGTACCTGTATGCCGGCCTCCCGCGCCCGCCGCACAAACTCCCAGTATTTGTTATTGTCGAAAAACATCTGGGTGACCACATAGTCAGCCCCGGCCTCCACCTTTTTTTTCAGCCAATGGATATCGCTCTCCAAATTGGGCGACTCCTCGTGTTTTTCGGGATATCCGGCCACTCCGTAATGGAAAGGAAGCACTTCGGCTTTGATGGGCGTGCCATCCACAAACACCCCCTGGTTGAACCGGTTGATCTGGCCTTCCAGCTCCAGAGCATGGCTCCAACCGGAGGCATGGGGTTCAAAACGGTGTTCATCGCGCCCCTTGTCGCCCCGCAGCACCAGGAGATCGGTAATCCCCAGGTATTGCAGGTCGATGAGCATATATTCGGTCTCCTCCTTGGTGAATCCACCGCACAACACATGCGGCACGACCGTAATGTCGTAGCGGCTGTGTATGGCCGCCGCCACGGCCGAAGTGCCCGGACGCCGGCGGAGACTGCTCCGTTCAAACATACCGTTGGGCAATTCACGGTAAGTGATTTCACGACAGTGGGTGGTGATGTTGACGTAGAGCGGATTGAAATCAATCAGCTGATCGATCGACGCATACACCTCCTTCATCCCCGCCCCTTTGAGCGGAGGGAGCACCTCAAAAGAGAAGGCTGTACGGTTGCCGCGTTGGATGTCGTCAATAACCGCCATAGGGCATCAGGCATTCTCTTTTCTGAGTTGTTTGGCCGCCGCAAGCATATTGACCAGAGCAGCCTTGGTCTCCTCCCAGCCGCGTGTCTTCAGACCGCAGTCCGGGTTCACCCACAGCCGTTCGGTGGGGATATAGGCCTGCGCCTTGCGCAACAGCGAAGTAATCTCGTCCACACTCGGAACACGGGCGGAGTGGATATCGTAAACACCGGGGCCGATTTCGTTGGGATAACGGAAATCGCGGAACACATCCAGCAGCTCCATCTGCGAACGCGAACATTCGATGGTAATCACATCGGCGTCCATGCGCGCGATATGTTCGATGATATCGTTGAACTCCGAATAGCACATGTGCGTATGAATCTGGGTTTCGTCCTTGACTCCGGCAGCCGACAAACGGAAACTGTCCACGGCCCATTTCAAGTACGCATCCCACTCGGCATGACGCAGGGGAAGACCCTCGCGGATAGCCGGTTCGTCAATTTGGATCACCTGGATGCCGGCGCTCTCCAAATCCACCACCTCATCGCGGATGGCCAGGGCGATCTGTTTGGTCGTTTCCGAACGGGGCTGGTCGTTACGAACAAACGACCACTCCAGAATGGTCACAGGACCGGTAAGCATACCCTTCATCGGCTTTTGGGTCAGACTTTGAGCGTACTTGCTCCATTCCACCGTCATCGGAACGGGACGCGACACATCACCGAAGATTACGGGCGGCTTCACACAACGGGAACCGTAGCTCTGTACCCAACCGTTCTGCGTAAAGGTGAAACCTTTGAGCTGCTCGCCGAAGTATTCCACCATATCGTTCCGTTCGAACTCGCCATGTACGAGCACATCCAGACCGATTTCCTCCTGCCAGCGCACCGTGCGAGCGGTTTCGTCCTTCAACAAACGGTCGTACTCGGCCGCAGTGATTTCGCCTTTGCGGGCTTTGGCACGCCACGAACGCACTTCCTTGGTCTGCGGGAAGGAACCGATGGTCGTAGTGGGGAACAAAGGCAGTTTCAAACGGGCACGCTGCTTGGCGGCACGCTCCGGATAAGCGCTCAAACGGTCGTAATCCTTGGTGGAAACCGCTGCAGCGCGCTGTTTGACCGCGGCATCGTGAATCAATGCCGACGATGCGCGGTCTGCGATGTCCGCCTGGTTCTGCGCAAGTTGCTGTTTGGCCGCCCCGGATGCGGAACCACCGGCCAATTCGGACAAAAGCGCCAACTCCTGTACTTTCTGATAGGTAAACGCCATCCAACGTTTGATGGCGGCGGGCAGTTTCTGTTCGTTCTTCTCCTGTTCCAAATCGTAGGGAACATGCAGGAATGAGGAAGATCCGGCCACCCATACCCGGTCTGCACCCAGTCGGGCTACCGCTTTGGCAATCAAATCAAGCGACTGTTGCAGGTTGTTCTTCCAGATATTGCGGCCATCCACCACACCCAGTGAAAGCGCCACGTTGGCAGGGAGTTCGGCCAATACGGCATCCAACTGCTGCGGAGCACGCACCAGATCGATATGCAGCGCGTCAACCGGCAGGCCGGCAGCCAGTCCTGTATTGTCAAGCAAGCCGCTGAAATAGGTCGTCAACACGATTTTCAGACGCGTCTGCCGACGCAACTCCTGATAAACACGCACATACAATTTCTTCACTTGATCGTCGATATCGAGAGCCAGGAAGGGCTCGTCCAATTGCACCCATTGTGCACCGGCCTCCTCCAACGCCTTCAACTGTGCGGCATACACGGGCAGCAGTCGGTCAATCAAATCCAAACGCGAGAAACCGGCTTCTTTTTCCTTACCCAACAGCAGGAAGGTGATCGGGCCGATAATCACCGGTTTGGTCTCGATGCCCAACGCCTTGGCCTCCTTGTATTCGTCAACCGCCTTGTTGCTGCTTAACGCAAAATGCTGGTCCTTAACGAATTCCGGTACGATATAATGGTAATTGGTATCGAACCATTTGGTCATCTCCATGGCAATCACATCCTTGCCGTTTCCCTGCTGACCGTGGGCCATGGCGAAATACAACTCCAACGCATCCCCCTTCAAACTGTTGTACCGTTCGGGAATGGCCCCCACCGCCAGGGTCTGGTCCAGCACCTGGTCGTAGAACGAAAAATCATTGGAGGGAATCAAGTCGATTCCCGCCGCCTGCTGGCGTTGCCAATTGCTCTTACGCAAATCGCGGGCCGTCGCCTCCAGTTCGTCACGCGTGATTTTGCCCGCCCAGAAGGCCTCCTCAGCTTTCTTCAACTCTCTGCCCGCTCCGACACGCGGAAAACCGAGCACATTGGTTTTCAATCCTTTACTCATGGTATATCGTGAATATTTTGTTGATTTTGCTATTTTCCTAATCAGATGCAAAATTACAGCATCAGACCATAAAACCCAAACGAACCGCCGAATTTAGAATAATGTTCTACCATACAGGAAAAATCGGCATAATTTTGGAATTTTATTCTCAAAAATGCCGAATAAACATTTATATCACACCATCAATCTTTATTGTGGCAGAATCACACCATCATCCGTAATAACGGGAGGATTGTCGTAAATATCCTCACGGGTAAGCTGTTGCAGCAAGGGGATCACCCGTGCCTGGGGGTCAATGTGCGGGCCTTTGTTGGGCGGCTTGATTTGATAGGTGGGTATAACCTGCGCGGAAAGGAACCGGCCCGTGCGACGTTCGAGCAAAATCCGGAAGATCGGTGCCAGACCGTTCACACCTTTTATGTTGATATTGCTGTATGTGGCGAAATTGCCCATACTGTATGCAATAAACCGGTCCCGATAAACCTCAACCGCCCGGGTCACATGCGGACCGTGCCCCAGCACCAAATCCGCCCCGGCGTCAATCACCCGGTGGGCAAAACGGTAAACATCCCCGCGGCTCTGTTCGAGAAAAATCTCCTCTTCACGCGGGACATGCTGGTAATCGGCACCTTCCGCACCTCCGTGAAAAGAAACAATCACCACATCGCACCGTTGCCGAAGTCCGTGTACCAGTTCACAGGCGCGGTCCGAATCATTGAGTTGTACCGTTCCCTGGTTGGGAGCGAACGCACAGAAACCGTATTTCACACCGGCCACTTCAAACTCGGCAGTCGGTTTCTCCAGAAAACCCGCCCAGTGGATACCCAGACTGTCCAGCAGCCGCCGGGTGTTGGCACGGCCGTATTCGTTGAAATCGCCGCTGTGGTTGTTGGCCACACTCACCAAATTGAACCCGGCTTCCTTAAAATAGGCGGCATAGCGGGTCGGCATACCGAACGTATAGCAGAACCGCGGATCACCACATTCCTTGGCTCCCAGCGTTGTATCGGCGAAGGATCCCTCCACATTGCAGAACACCACATCCGATGCCTGGAAACAGGGCCGCACCTCATCCAACAGATGCGCCGCCTCATCGCCGGGCGGACAATAGGAGGAATCGGGCAGAATACTGCCCAGCATAACATCCCCCACCGCCGTAACAACCACCGTATCCGGGAGATCGTCGTCACAGAAGAGGCCGCAGTCAATCTCCACGCCGAAAACCTCCTGCGCGCGGACCACCGACCACGGAATGCAGCACAACCCCGCGGCGCAGAGTCCTGTCAGCACCTTGCACCTCATTTTACGTACATCCATAAATGCGAAGATAACAAAAAGGGCGGAAATCTACAAATTTCCGCCCCTTCCGCTTATTTCATACTGCTGATGAACAGCAGCAGCCGGTTGGCGATATTCGCTTCGCTCACGCCGCCGTCAAAGTCAAGCGACAGCATATTCAACTGCGGATAGGCCGTCTTCAGTTTTTTCTCGATACCCCGGGCTACAATATGGTTGGCGATACAACCGAAAGGCTGCATGGAGACCACATTGTTACATCCCTGCTTCATAAAGGCGATGACCTCTCCGGGCAACAGCCAGCCTTCGCCGAACTGCGCCGACAGGCAGAGCACCTCCTCGGCATATTCCGCCATGGAGCGGATATCCTCCTCGGGTTGGAAATACCGGAATCCGGACGAGGCCTCCTCAAACTTGTGCAGAATGCGTTTCATCACATACCACAGGGCATCGACCACTGCCGGCGGCAGTTTGGGCTTGGAGACATGCTGCCTGCGGTTGAACTCGTAGTTGACAAAATAGCGTAGGAAGAAGTTGTGCACGGCCGAAGGAACCACTTCCACCCCGTGCTCCATCAGCCAATCGGGGACATACTTGTGGCTGTAGGGATTGAATTTCAGGTAAATTTCACCGGTAACACCCACCTTGGGATAGATGCGGTCCTCGTAAACAGGAACGGCGTTGAAATCGGCCGCCGCCTTCTTGATCAGCCCCAAAAGGGCACGATGGTTTCCCCGACGGGTATAGACATTGGCAATACGCAGATAGTTGTCGCGCAGACGGCGGGCCTCCCCTTTGTTCTTTTCGCGTACAGCGACAGCATGGTAGAACTGCGACAGCCAATCGCCGAAGAATACGGTATATAGCACAATGGGCGCCACTTTGGCATAATTCAGGTGGAAACCGGGATTGTCGTCATTGTCGGTACCACCGATGCCGATTACCGGCACCTGGCTGAAACCGGCATCCACCACGGCCCGACGGATCAGAGCCGGATAGTTGGTGGCACGGCACTTGCCCAACTGGGTAATGCCCAGCGCCACCCGATTGAGGTCGTAGAGTCCGGACTGCAAGGCCTTGATAAAGTCGCCCACAATAAGCGTAGCCGGGTAGCATACTTCATTATTGGCGTATTTCAAGCCCAAATCGTTTGATTCGGCATC
Source organism: Paludibacteraceae bacterium (assembly GCA_017959385.1). Classification (GTDB taxonomy): domain Bacteria; phylum Bacteroidota; class Bacteroidia; order Bacteroidales; family Paludibacteraceae; genus Enterocola. The sequence continues at coordinate 467 of JAGDAS010000094.1, read as the reverse complement.
GCCCATAGGCAGCTGTTCCAATTTATATCCGGCATATGCAAACGCCGCCTTCATCAGCGGCGACAGATACTCGGTAAAGAACGGTGCCAAAATGGTACGACGCTGATTGTCGCCTTCCTCATAACGGGCCGGTTTGACAAAAGGCTTCTGTACCGGTTCACGCCCCTCCGACACGCCAAACTGCAGGGAATCGATCAACGAACGCACCCGCAGCTTCATGGAGCCCACGTTGTTGATGTCATCAATCTTCAACAAGGTCAGCGCTTTTCCGTGCAATGCCAGAATTGCGCGCACCTCATCAAGGAAGAACGCATCCGGTCCGCAGACGAAACTGGTGGTCTGCACCATGTGGACAAGATGATCCTGGGCGGCAGCCCAACGGGCCGCATTCTGAATCCGGTTGACGTACGTCCACTGCTTGAGAGCGAACGATTCGCGTCCCGGCATATCGAGTTTGCGCACCACAT
>JAGDAS010000093.1 GCA_017959385.1 Paludibacteraceae bacterium | reverse complement strand
TTGGGTCGGGACTTCGGAACCGGTGACGGAGATCTTCACACCGCTCGCCTCCGTGGGACCGTTGTAGATGGTCACATAGTCGCCCTGGTTCAAATCGAGTCGGTCGAATCTGAAGCGGTAAGCCGTAGCATTGGGCACCGCCACCATCCAGGAGCAGTCGGGGTTCGCCTGGTAGGGTCTCGCCGTGGGCGAGCCGTCGGCCACGTAGCCGAAGCTGGCCGTATTGCGCTGGTGGCCCTGACAGTAGGTGGGCTCAATGGCCAAAGAGGGACGGATGTTCAACACCGTCTCGGAACCGTAGTCGAAATGCATCGGTCCGGCCACGAAGTTGTCGATGGCGTAGAAGGCATTGGAGGAGCCGCCCCAGCCGTAGTTCAGGTGGAAGAGGTCGTCCTCGTCGTAACCGTCCAGCACGTATGCATGGCAGGAGCTGAATGTTTCCGTGCAGCCGGAATAGTAAACCACACGTTTCTGGTCGATTTCATTCTTGAGCACCTCATAGAACTCAACGACTGTCGAATCTTGATACAGATCTCTGAAATAAGAGGTTATAGTCGGGTCATATTTGAATGTCTGGTAGAGTTTTTCCTTGGCCTGGGTGGTGTTCGCGCCGGAGCCGTCGGGGGTGTAGTTCATCTGGATGGCCACACCGAAATGGTAAGCCAGCTTGGCAATCTCGTTGGCATAGCTTTGCGGGGCGTTGCACATGGCGTCATAATGATAGGTGTGCTCGTAGAAACGAACGGTCTGACGAGGATAGCCTTGCGGGATGTAGGAGGTGGAACCGGTACCTCTGTCGGGGAAGCGGTGGTAGTTCATGATCTGGGCGCAGGCGAGCGCGACGCAGCCGTTCGGCACACGGTAGTCGTAGTAGGGGCCGGAAGCGGGATCCCACGGGCAGTAGGTGTTGTAGAACTTGTTCTGGTTCCATGTGGTGGTCAGCAGCGGGCCGCCGGAAGTGCCCTTGGGGGCTTGCGGGACAAATTCCTCGGCAAGGTAGCGTTTCCAGGCCGCGGCAGCCTTCGGTTTGGCCTGCCATTGCTGTTTCTCGGCGTATGCAATCTCACCCTTGTAAAGATAGAAAAGGTCGCGCACCGGCGGGATCATCTCGAAGTTCTGGTCGAAGGCGTATGCCAGCACCGGCGGCGTGGTCAGCGACGCCGACACCACCACGAAGCCCACCTCGGGCAACTGGAAAAGGTAGAGCGCGGTGTCACCGTCCGCCTGGGTGAAAACCTCCGACAGTTTCAGGTCTGCGGGAACGGTCTGCCCACGGTCCATGAGAAAACGGCGGCACACCTGATCCGCCTGCGATTCCGTGACGCGCTGCGCCGACAAGGAGCAGCATAAAACACTGATTAACAATGTTAAAGAGAAAATTTTCTTCATATTTTTTTATTTTTGCACTCGAAAAAAAAGCCCGCAAATATACACTTTTTTTGAACGTGGAATTAATCCTTGATTAGGAATTTTGAAACAGGCGGATCAGCAAAAGGCAAGCTCTTGCCGTCACAAAGTCAATCGTTGCAGCAGTGCGCGTACCTGGCCCGAGTCCGTCTCCCACGCGCCGTCGGGACGGGTCACTTTGC
>JAGDAS010000092.1 GCA_017959385.1 Paludibacteraceae bacterium | reverse complement strand
CATCGGATTCACACCGGCCGGCGCCTCCGGGGGTGCCGCTTACGCGCAGGGAATTGTCCAAAAGGCACTGCAGAAGACCTTCTCGCCCGAATTTTTGAACCGTATTGATGAGATTGTTTATTTCGAGTCCCTCCAAAAAGAATCCATCATCCAAATCATCGACACCGAATGGACCCCCATCCAGACGCGTGTGGAGAAAATGGGCTACAACATCGAACTGACCGACGGGGCCAGGAACTTCCTGGCCGACAAGGGATACGACGTGCAATACGGCGCACGCCCCATCAAACGCATGATGCAGAAACATGTGGAGGATGTAGTCGCCACCACGCTCCTAGAGGGGGTACCCTACGGATCCACGCTGCACATCGAGCTCAACGAAACCCAAGACGGCACCGTATGCCGCACCACTCCCGGCGCGCAGCTTCCGTTGCAAAATGAGGATAAAATCGAAGCGAACAATGTTGATACAAATCAAAATTAAGGCTATTCGCAAATAAAGGTAAAGAAAAAGGGGCGGTGAAACACCGCCCCTTTTCTTTATGCCTTCACATTCAACTGTTCCAGAATGTTTTTGATTTTCTCGTATGTGGTGATGCGCGTCGGAACCAACGGCAGACGCAACCGGTTCTTGACATACCCCATGGCATTGAGCATACTCTTCACCCCTGCCGGATTGCCGTCAACGAAGAGCAGGTCGAAAAGTTCCGTAAAACGCTGGTGGATGGGCAGTGCGTTTTTGTAATCCCCCTGTAGAGCCAGACGGACCATCTTGCTGAATTCCTTCGGGAAAGCATTGCCTATCACGGAGATTACACCGGAGGCTCCCAGCGTGATGGAGGGGAAAGCCAGACCGTCGTCGCCGGAAATCACCTTGAAGTCGTGGCGGGCGTTCTTAATGATGTTCTCCATTTGCGTCATGTTGCCCGACGCCTCCTTGATACCGATGATATTGGGGAATTCGGCCGCCAGCCGGATCGTGGTTTCAGCCGTCATATTCACCCCCGTACGACCGGGTACGTTGTACATGATCACCGGGATTTGGGAAGCCCGCGCAATGGCGGCATAATGTTGGTAGATACCTTCCTGCGAAGGTTTGTTGTAGAAAGGAACGACCGAAAGGATGGCATCCACCCCCTTGTACGGGAAATGGGAAACCTTGTCAACGATGGCCTGCGTGTTGTTGCCTCCACACCCCAGCACCACCGGCACACGACCGGCAATACGCTCGATGCAGAAGTGGATGATGGTGTCTTTTTCATTTTCCGTCAAGGTGGGAGTCTCCCCCGTCGTACCCAGCACAACGATATAGTCGGCGTTGTTCTGGATTTGATACTCCAGCAGTCGGCCCAAGGCCGTGTAATCGACCGAACCGTCATCTGCAAACGGAGTGATCAATGCCACTCCCATTCCTGTAAATCTGTCCATGCTTACGGAAAAACTTTTAGCCGGTGCAAAGGTAGTGTATTTTTTCCAAATCCGCCTAGCCTTTGGAACTAATTTTATCCAAGTAGAAAAACACCTGATTGTACAGTTGCAGCAGATTCAAGCCGCCTCCCACCTGGACCAGAAAATCGTACTGCGCGCCCTGGTCCTCACGCTGCAGGCCGATACGGAACGGAGATTTCGACTGGGCGACCAGGTACTCCAACGCATAAAAGGTCTTGGTGGTCAGGTTGAGCACCACCTCGTCCTTCTCACTGTTGAAAAAATCGATGTATTCAGGTTTGGGCACATACGACAAAGCACGGCAGTCCTCCGACGAGATATTCTGCATACCGAAGCGGTTGGTATAGGCGGTGGAGCGTCGGACAAAGACAGTGGCACGGGCCTTGATCCCCCGTCGGGCGCAGTCGTCGAGAATGTCTGCAAGCTCCTTGTAGCGCTGTTTCGACTGGGCGGCGTTGAGCCGGTTGAGCGAACACAGAATGTGCAATTTTTTCATTTCGCCGCCGCTGAAGAAGCGAAGATTGGACTTGTCCCGGTGCGCATCGACATGCCGGATGCGCCGGGAAGTGAAAAATCGTTTCAGAAAAGCAGGTGAAATCATGATGATATGTTTTTTAGGAATTCGTCTTCACTCATCAGGGGAACCCCCAGTGCAAGAGCCTTCTCCGCTTTTGCCGGCCCCATGTTTTCTCCAGCCAGTACAAAACTGGTCTTGGCCGAAATACTGCCCGCGTTCCTGCCGCCCAGGCGCTCAATCATCTGCTTGTACTCCTCCCGTGAATGACGGGCGAACACCCCGCTGATAACGATGGTCTTGCCCGAAAGCGGTCCCGTACGGGGTTCGTCGGAAATTTCGCAGGCAAACTGCAATCCGTAGGCCTTGAGACGCGCAATCAGCTCCAAGTGTTTGGCTTGCGCAAAATACTCGGTCACACTGTCGGCGATACTCTCTCCGATTTCGTCAATGGCGGTCAGCCCCGCCCTATCGGCCGAGGCCAGCGCCTCGATACTGCCCAACGTACGCGCCAGGATCTTGGCCACCGAAGCCCCCACGTAGCGGATGCCCAAAGCGAACAGCACCCGTTCGAAGGGCACCTCGCGGCTTTTCTCCAAACTCCGCAGGATCCGCCGGCCCGATTTGTCGCCCAAACGGTCCAAAGAGGCCAGTTGGGGCAAAGTAAGATCATATAAATCAGCCACATTGGATGCCAGTCCGCGGCTGTACAGCAAATCGATGGTTTCTTCGCCCAAACCGTCGATATTCATGGCCTTACGGGAAACGAAGTGGATCATCCGGCCCTTGATCTGCGGCGGGCAGGCGGTGTCGTTGGGGCAATACCAGGCAGCCTCGCCTTCCGCCCGCACCAACGGGGTTCCGCACTCCGGACAAGTCCGGATGAACCGTACCTTGTCACCTACCAGCAATCGGGCATCCAGATCCACCCCCGTGATTTTCGGAATGATCTCCCCGCCTTTCTCCACATACACCTGGTCTCCGATATAAAGATCCAAGCCCTCGATGATGTCGGCGTTGTGCAACGTGGCACGCTTGACTATGGTTCCGGACAAAAGTACCGGATCCAGGTTGGCCACCGGTGTCACCGCTCCTGTACGCCCCACCTGGTACGAAACACTGTTGAGCCGTGTCAGCGCCCGCTCCGCCTGGAATTTGTAGGCAATGGCCCAACGGGGCGATTTGGCTGTAAAACCCAACCGGCGCTGCTGGTCGAGCGAATTGACCTTGAGCACGATGCCGTCGGTGGCGACAGGCAGCTGCTTGCGCGCGGTATCCCAGTACTGGATGAAATCCATCACCTCCTGCAGGCTGTGGCACAAACGCACGGCATCGGAAATCGGGAACCCGTAGGTCCTGGCCTCCTGCAGGCAGGCGTAATGGGTGTCGGCCGGAAGCTCATCGCCCAGCATATAATAGAGATAGCACTCCAGGCGGCGTTTGGCCACCTGCGAGGAATTCTGCAGCTTGATGGAACCGGAAGCGGCGTTGCGCGGATTGGCGAAAAGCGGCTCCTCCTCCCTTTCGCGCTGCGCATTCAGTTCGTCGAACACCTTCCAGGGCATCAGCACCTCGCCGCGCATCTCAAAGTCGGCGGGAAAATCCCCGTGCAGCACCATGGGAATATTGCGGATGGTACGCGCGTTGGCGGTGATATCGTCGCCCTTTTCGCCGTCGCCGCGGGTCACCGCACGCACCAAACGGCCCTGTTCATAGGTCAGGGAGATGGAGGTACCGTCGTATTTGAGCTCGGCCACGATGTCGAAGGCTTCGCCGTTCAAAGCCCGCTCCACCCGGTGGTAGAAATCGCCCACCTCCTCCGCGCTGTAAGTATTGCCCAGCGAGAGCATCGGCCAACGGTGCGGAATCTGCCGGAAATCGTTGGACAAATCACTGCCTACGCGCTGTGTGGGGGAATTTGGATCGGCATATTGGGGATAAGCATCCTCCAGGCGTTTGAGCTCGGCCATGGCTTGGTCAAATTCGAAATCCGAAACCGTCGGAGCCGACTGAACGTAATACTCGTAGTTCCAACGCTCCAGTTTCTCGCGCAAGTCCTGAATGTGTGATGCTGTTTCCATATTTGATTTAACGAACAAATGTACAAAAAAATTCATACAAACGTCATTTTAAAAAACGAAACGTGCGTATTTGCCGCAAAAACTGTACTTTTGTCCCATAAAACACGTTTACCGACATGCGCATTGACATTCTATCCGTCATTCCCGAATTGATTGCCAGCAATTTCGAGTACTCCATTCTCAAGCGTGCACAGACCAAAGGGCTGGTCGAAATCCACCTGCACAACCTGCACGACTACAGCACCGATCCGCGCCACCACAAGGTGGACGACTACCCCTTCGGCGGTGAGGCCGGCATGGTCATGCAGATCGAACCGGTGGACCGCATCCTGACCGAACTCAAAAGCCAGCGCACCTACGATGAGATCATTTACACCTCGCCCGACGGCGAAATGTTCAACCAGAAGATGGCCAACCAGATGTCCATGCTCAACAACATCGTCATACTCTGCGGCCATTACAAAGGAGTGGACCAACGCATCCGGGAACATCTCATCACCAAGGAAATATCGGTCGGCGATTTTGTGCTGACCGGTGGCGAATTGGCAGCGTCCATTATATCAGACGCCATCGTTCGCATCATTCCAGGCGTCATTTCCGACGAACAGTCCGCTTTGTCCGACTGCTTCCAGGACGACCTGCTCTCCGCCCCGGTTTACACCCGTCCCGCCGATTACAAAGGTTGGAAGGTTCCCGACATCCTGCTCTCCGGTCACGAGGCCAAAATAGCAGAGTGGCGGATGCAGCAGTCACTGGAACGCACCCAACGGCTCCGACCGGATCTGTTGAAATAAAAAAAAGGGGGAACAGCGTTCCCCCTTTTTTATGCATCCTCCCCCGGCTTATTTCTCCAGGCGGTATGCGAGACCCAGGCTGACGAACTCCCGGAACTGAATCTTGGAGTTCCATCCGTCGGCACCGGTCGAATCGTAGCGCGGATTGACCGAAACACGGGCCGTGAGCAGCTTGTAGAGTACGAAGTCGGCCGTAATCTCCCAATCCACTTCAATGCCCTTGTAGTTGGTGTAGAACGACAAGGTGCTCTCCAACGAGATCTTCTCGTTGAACTGCTGGCGGTACTGCGCCTTGATACGCGAACCGAGGTAGTCGTTCTGCATCTGGTTGGGCTTTACGAATGTGCGGGCCAGATCCCAATCCTTGGCAGCACAGGCGGCATCGTATTGGTCCTGATCCTCGATCACCTGCGACAGACCGTCTTTGTTGGCCACACCCACATGCTCGCTGATGGAGGTCAGGCCGGTCGAATCGGTCTTGACGAAGGTACGCGTGTCGTGCACATAGATCAGACGGTAGGCATAGGGAGCGATCATTACCGACAAGTCGATGTTGTGCGCATCGCTATGGTACTTGTAATCGAAACCGACACCGGCATAGAAACGGATCGGCGAGAACAAACTGCTCACCATTTCGGGCGAGTCGATCTGATAGTTGTTGAACAATGTGGTCTCGAAATCGGCGTTGGCGGCTACATTCCAGCCTTTGCCGATACCATAGCCCAATTTGGTGGAATAAGCGGTCTTGTCATCGGTCAGGTGCCACAGACGGCCGCATTTGTCCTCACTGAAGGTGGTGGTTACACCGTACTTCAGCTCCACCAGGTTGTCCCAGGCCCATTTCTCCTTGGCGTAGTTGAACCAGCCTTTGAGCGAGAACAAACCCGAAACGCTACTGTTACCACCGTTGTACCAGTTCTCGGTAACGAAGGTCTGCGTACCCTGCAGGGCCACATCCACACCGCGTTTCCAATACTCGGACGAACTGGATTGCGCTGCGGCGGCAGCCGCTTCCGACGTAGCCGAACCTGACTCCGAAACCGCAGCGGCAGCCTCGGCGGCCGATACGAAATCCTGGGCAGCCGCACTCAGGGAAAACAAGGCAGCCGCCATCAAAAACATCTTTTTCATACTTCTAATTTACCTATTATTTGTTGTACTGATTGAAATCCATTCTCCTCCAGGTAGGTGTTGATGCCGTCAATGATCTTCATCGTAACCGAAGGATCGATAAAATTGGCGGTCCCCACCTCCACGGCCGTGGCTCCGGCCAACAGGAACTCAATGGCATCGGTGGCGGTCATGATGCCCCCCAGACCGATAACCGGTATCTGAACCGCCTTGGCCACCTGCCATACACAGCGAAGTGCCACCGGCTTGACACAAGGGCCGGACAAACCGCCTGTAACCGTTGAAAGCACCGGACGGCGTGTTTTGACGTTGACGGCCATGCCCAGCAGTGTATTGATCAACGACACGCTGTCGGCCCCCTCCGCTTCAACGGCACGGGCAATCTCCGCGATGTCTGTCACATTGGGCGAGAGCTTGACAATCATGGTCTTGGGATAGGCCTTGCGGACCGCCCGGACCACACTGCCGGCTCCCTGGGTGGTTGTGCCGAACGACATCCCCCCTTGTTTCACATTGGGACAGGATATATTGACCTCAATGGCGGATATGTGCTCCAAACCGGCCAGTTTTTCAGCAGTAGCGGCATAATCCTCCACACAGGAGCCCGATACGTTGACAATCCAATTGGCGGCTATCGGTGCCAATTGCGGATATATATGGTCCACGAAGTAATCCACGCCCTTGTTCTGCAGCCCCACGGCATTCAACATGCCGGACGGAACCTCGGCCATACGGGGGTAAGGATTCCCCTCACGCCGGGCGATGGTGGTTCCTTTGACAATGATGCCACCCAATCGTTCCAACGGGACGAAGTCGGCAAATTCCAAACCGTAACCAAATGTACCAGAGGCGGTTAAAACCGGATTTGACAGTTGTAAACCGCGAATATCCACCCTTAAATCTGCCATGTCAATTCACTTATGTTAAATACAGGACCATCCGAACATACACATTTGTGCCCGGTCTGCGTTTCGGTCACGCAGCACAGACAGGCGCCCAAACCGCAAGCCATCTTGTTCTCCAACGATACCTCGCAGGGAATGCCGTGAGCCGACGCATAAGCGGCTACCGCCTTCATCATGGGCGTCGGACCGCAGGTCTGGATAAAGCCGGGTTGCCCGTTCTGCAACAGACTGTGGTTGGTTACGAAGCCTTTTTCGCCCACACTGCCGTCTTCCGTCGTAATATAGACGCTCCCAACCGCCTCAAAGGCCGACAGATCCAACATTTCACGCTGCGAGCGGAATCCCAGCAGAAAGCTGACAGGAACCCCCTGCCCGGCCAAAGTGCGGCCCAGATACAACAAAGGAGCGATGCCGACGCCGCCCCCCACCAACACGCGGGGCCGCCTGTCTCCGTTTTCCGGAAGGGAGAAACCATTGCCCAACGGCAGCAGTACATTGACCGTATCGCCCGGTTTCAGCGTGGCCAGGTGTTGTGTACCGGCTCCGACACGTTGAATCAGTAAGGAGATGATGCCCTCGGCAGCCTGAACGTCGTGCAGCGAAATGGGACGACGCAGGAATGCGTCGGGCGTGTGGTCAATACGCACCTCGACGAACTGTCCCGGACGCATGGCCGGCAAGCCGTCGGCCTGCAAACGGAGCATAAAATAGGAATGATTGAGTGTCTCGTTGGAGACTACGGTGCAATCGAACAATCCTTTCTTTGCCATGTTTTCGTTTTTGTGCGGCAAAGGTAGGGATTTTTTTCGTCATAACGCGCAAAGCAGCCGACAAGATATGCACAAACCGGACAGCATCAAGGCCTGGGTAAAAACCCGTTAGCCGGGAATGCACCGGATTATTCCTGCGCCGGCTTGGCCGTCTGGAAATCCTCGTAGGTGTTGTCGTCGAAATAGACCACCACACGTACAATCTTCCGCTGCGGCAACGTCTTGACCACCTCCTTGATAATGGTCTGCGTCACGGCACCTGCCGTAGCGGATGCAGAAGCGGCCTCGGGAGTGGCGGCGGGAGCAACTGTCTCCGATGGGAGGGACGAAGCGGCGGAGGCGGCGGCATGGCCCTGTGCCGCAGGGTCGGGAACTGCCGATTCCGTGGGAGCGGATACTGCGGGCGGCGTAACCGGAGCCGAGGTCCATCCGCCATCGGCGGAAAGCCCGCTGAGCGAAAACAAATCCGGCTCCTGATGTTCCTTCGATTGGGAAACAGGATCCGGTTGTACATGCGGACCGGCATTCCCGTTGCGGTACATGGGGTCGCGTCCCATAATCAGCCAATCGGGATTCAAAGCCGGGAAAGCTTCCAGGATCTTATACACCAAGTCATAACTGGGGTTGTTACGTCCCGCAAGCAGGTGACTGACCGCTGCCGGATTGATTCCAACAGCGTCTGCAAACTGTTTATTGGTCATTTGCTCATTTTCGAGCAGGCTTTTAATCCGATCACGCATACGAAAAAAATGAAAATTGACGATACAAATGTAAATAATAGGAATTACATCACCAAAAGTTACAAAAGATAAAGTTATGAACATCTTTACAAATGGAAATGATGCGCAAATATACAAATGTAAATATTCTGTCGATTATACGCGAATTACATCTGGAAATACCGGCAGAAAACACGTAAACCACAACTGCGATTTAACGATATAACTACTTGATTAATATATAATAGATATGAAAATATCTTCCCTGTCTCATCCTTTTTAACATCTAAGGGAACAAATAAGGATATAAAACTTTAACATTAACACGTTAAACTACTGATATTCCGCTTATTATTGTGCATCAAATTAACATATTACAAGTGTAACCAGATGGTCATGCTTTCCGGGTTTTACGTTTGTAAGTGTCCGTTATTCTTGTTACAAATGTATTTTATATAAGGGGAAATTTCGTGTGTTACATTTGTAATTTATCGAATTCTGTTTTATCTTGTAATGCTTTTTTACAAAATCACAACATAACAAATGTAAATCATCGACCTACCCCGAACCCGTTTTTTGAATTGAAATTTTTCGTAGTTTTGTGACAGAAAAAATTCGAAGCCGGGAGAGCGACCTTACTACTCCATCCGGTATTTTATGAACCCATTAGATAAAAAAATATGGATGAAAAATTAAAAGCCTTCGAACGTTGTCTGGAAATTTTGGACAGGCTGCGGGTGGAATGTCCGTGGGACCGGAAACAAACATACGATTCCCTCCGCCCCAACACCATCGAAGAAGTTTATGAATTATCGGATGCAATTCTCAAGAAAAACCCGGAGGAGATCAAAATTGAGACCGGAGATGTGCTGCTCCACATCCTATTTTATGCAAAATTTGCAGAAGAGCAAAAACTCTATACCATTGCAGATATCTGTAACGCACTGTGTGACAAACTGATATATCGACATCCACACATTTTTGGCGCCGTAGAAGCCGAAAATTCCGAAGCCGTGAGCAGGAACTGGGAAATTTTAAAACTACGCGAAGGAAAAAACAAAACCGTTTTGGGGGGAATCCCCCAGTCGCTCCCCAGTATCATCAAGGCACACCGCATGCAGGACAAAACTTCGAACTGCGGATTTGACTGGGAAAAGAAAGAAGACGTATGGAATAAGGTGGATGAGGAAATCCGGGAAGTGAAGGAAGCCGTCGCCTCGGGTGACCAGGTACATATCGAGGAGGAATTCGGCGACCTGCTGTTTTCGGTCATCAATGCAGCCCGTCTCTACAAGGTGAATTCCGATACGGCCTTGGAACGGACCAACCAAAAATTTCTGAAACGGTTCAACTACATTGAAAGCCAAGCACAAAAAGCGGGCAAACTGATCAACGAGCTGAGTTTGGAGGAAATGGACGCACTCTGGAACGAAGCCAAGAAACAATAAAAAAAAAGCGACACCCGACCGGGTGTCGCTTTTTTTAGATGACCGGTTTATTTAATGTGTCCGGTGGCACTCTCCAATACCCGGATGCACCCTTCCACATAATCCCGGACAATTTCGGCGGCCGGCTGAATGGCATGAACCATACCGGCACTCTGACCCGCCATGAAACAACCCATTTCGTTGTCGCCCTCCTGACTGGCGCGACGGAGCGCACCGGAACCAAACTGGTTCAACTCCTCCTGGCTGACTTCGTATTCCATTTTGGCGAACTTACGGGTAAAAGGAGTCTTCAGAGCACGTACAGGGTGTCCCGAACGATGACCGGTAACCATGGTGTCGGTGTCGGATGCCGCCACAATCTTCTTTTTGTAATTCTCGTGAATTTGACATTCCTCGGCCGAGAGGAAACGGGTTCCGCATTGGATCCCTTCAGCACCCAACAGGAAAGCCACCGCCATACCGCGGCCATCGGCGATACCACCGGCAGCAATTACCGGAATGGACACAGCATCGGCAACTTGCGGTACCAACGTAATCGTAGTCAAATCACCGACATGACCACCCGACTCACCTCCCTCGGCGATAACAGCGGATGCTCCGGCCGCCTCGGCCCGTTTGGCCAAAGCCACGGAAGGTACTACAGGGATCACCTTGATACCGGCTTCTTTCCACATGGGAATATATTTGCCGGCATTACCGGCTCCGGTCGTAACCACCGGAACTTTTTTCTCGGCCACCAAAGCGGCAACCTCCTCCACAAACGGAGAGAGCAACATGATATTGACGCCGAACGGTTTGTCGGTAAGTTCGCGGCACAAATCAATCTGCTTGCGCAGATAATCAGCATCTGCATTCATCGCTGAGATAATTCCCAAACCTCCCGCATTGGACACGGCTGCCGCCAAACGAGCCTCCGATACCCAAGCCATACCACCTTGAAAAATGGGATAATCAATCCCGAGCATTTCACAAATTCTGCTTTTCAGTTTCATATTAACAAATGTTTTATACCCCTCCAGTACTCCGTAGGAGGTTGCTGAAGGGATGTGCAAAGGTACAAAAGATTTCGTATGTATCGGCCGTCAAACAGCCCCATTCCACCACAAAGCAAATGATTCCGACCCTGATGCAAACTGTCAAGAACCGAATGGCGGAGAAATGGTAAGGGGCGGCACTTTCCCATAAACACAAAAAAAAGAAAGACTTCCAAAAATGGAAGTCTTTCTGATGGTGACCCCGGAGAGGCTCGAACTCTCGACCCACTGATTAAGAGTCAGTTGCTCTACCAACTGAGCTACGGAGTCAAACGCAGTGCAAAGGTACTGCAATTTTTGATATATTCAATACTTTGAGCGACTTTTTTTATCAAAAACGACTCAAATAATTTTGAATGGATTCGCAAACCGCTTCGGCCGTGAAACCGAACTTCTCATCCAACACCGTATAGGGTGCCGAATAGCCGAAGTGATCCAAACCGAACACGCAACCACGCTCACCTACGAGACGTTGCAGATTCAGCGGCAGACCGGCGGTCAAACCGAAACAGGGCCGTTGGTGGTCAATGACACTTTTGCGGTAAGCCTCGTCCTGAGCCTGGAACAAACCTTCGGACGGTACGGAGACAATGCGCGCCCGTACTCCCTTCTGTTGCAAGAGCCGGTCGGCATCGAACAAGGTGGACACCTCCGAACCGTTGGCAATCAGAATAACGTCGGGAGTTCCTTCCACATCCTTGACAATATAGGCTCCGCGTTGGGCACTGCATGCCTCCTGATAAGCCTGCCGGCGCGGCAGATCCTTCACATTCTGGCGGGACAGGATCAACGCCGTCGGCGAATCCTGATTTTGAAGAGCCATTTCCCATGCCACCGTAGTTTCGGCACTGTCGGCGGGACGAAGTACCAACATGGAGTTCTTGCCCTTGTGGTTCTTGACATTCTCCAGCAGACGGGCCTGCATCTCCTGTTCAACCGGCTGGTGGGTGGGACCGTCCTCGCCCACGCGGAAGGCATCGTGCGACCAAACGTATATGGTCTGCAGACGCATCAGCGCCGACATACGCATGGCAGGCTTCATGTAATCGGAGAAAACAAAGAAGGTGCCGCATACAGGAACGATACCTCCGTGCAAAGCCATGCCGTTCATAATGCACGCCATGGTCAGCTCACTGACACCGGCATGGAGGAACGAACCGCTGAAATCGCCGCGGACAAGGGGTTGGGTATGCTTCAGGAAGCCTTCGGTCTTGTCCGAATTGGACAAGTCGGCCGAGGCAACCACCATATTCTCAAGCTGACCGGAGAACAAACCCAGCAGCGCACCGGAAGCGGAACGCGTAGCCTGGTCAGCCTTCTGTTCAACATGCTCGAAATCAAACGTAAACGTTTTGTCGTAATACGCCCGGTACTTCTTGTAGAGTCCGGGGTTCGCCTGCTTCCAGGCATCCGCTTCGGCATAGCGTTGTGCGACAATCTGTTTGAGTTCGGCCTTGCGACGGGCGTACAAATCGGCCACTTCGGGGAAGATGGCGAACGGTTGTTCGGGATTTCCTCCGAGCCCGGCGATCGTCTTATCCACATCCACACCCGCCTTGGAAAGCGGTTGTCCATGGGTGGACACCTTGTTTTCGTAATTGGATCCGTCGGCTCCGACAGCTCCCTTGCCCATAACCGTATGACCGATAATCAGACAGGGTTTCTGTTGCTCGGCATTCGCCTCGGTAAGCGCCTGGCGGATTTCCTTGACATCGTGTCCGTTGATATTCCAAACACGCCAGCCCCACGCCTCGTACTTCTTGGTGGTGTCTTCGAGCGAAACCTCGTCAACAAAGGTGGAAAGCTGTACGTTGTTCGAATCGAAATACATGATCAGGTTATTGAGCCCCAACGTACCGGCGATACGCCCTGCTCCCTGCGAAATCTCCTCCTGAATGCCGCCGTCGGAAATATAGGTGTAGGTCTTGTGCGCGGTCCATTCGCCGAAACGGGCGGCCATGAAACGTTCGGCGATGGCGGCTCCCACGGCCATGGTATGTCCCTGTCCCAGCGGACCGGAAGTATTCTCGATGCCGTGCTCGAAATCCACTTCGGGATGACCCGGCGTCACGCTGCCCCATTGACGGAACGACTGGAGGTCGGCAAGTGAGTATTTGCCGGCGAGCGCCAGTGTGCTGTAAAGCATCGGCGACATATGCCCCGGATCCAGGAAAAAGCGGTCACGGTTCTCCCAAAAGGGATTTTCGGGATCATAGACCAAAAATTCGGAATATAGGACATTGATGAAATCGGCACCGCCCATTGCGCCTCCCGGATGCCCGGATTTGGCCTTTTCGACCATGGCGGAAATGAGAATGCGGATGTTGTCGGCCGCGCGGTTGAGCACTTTTATGTCATTCATGGGTAGGAATAGATCTAATTCGACTGCGAAGGTACGCTTTTATTGGCATCCGTAAAAGCATAAAACCAAAAATCTTTCAACAAAATTCAGCGCTTGTACGGGAATTGATAACAAGCGGTAAAAGAAAGTCCGAAATTGAACGAATCCCCGTCCTCCCCGCCGTATCCGGCGGTGTACGTCGGCATACCGCTCAGATTCTCATAGCTGTGCTTGAATGCCTTTACACGGCCGGTCAGCCCCAGAAAGAAGCCTTTGCAGATCTGTGTGCGGACCGTGGCGCAGAACTCCACCCACCCTTGGTTGACAGAGGTGGGAGAAATGTCGTAACTGCCGCTCTCTCCCCAATAGGGGTTCTCAATCGTCACACCGGATGCCTGGTAGGACGTGCGGGAAAAGCAGTAACGCGCTCCCAGGATAATGGCATGATCCGCCTGGCGCGACCATTGGTTGTTCAACAGGTTGTAGCCGGCTCCGACCCGCAGGAAGAAGCCGCGCGACCCGTAGGAAACCTGTCCGGAACGCTCATTTTGCAGCATAAAACCCGTCTCCACCACCGGGAAAAGGCGGTGCCAAAGTCCCAGATCGGCCGAAAACTCAAACTCATGACGCCCCCCGTTCCAAAAACCGGCGAGAGGATTGAACAGATCCGCGCTCAGATAAAATCCCTGATAGGCCGGACCGCGCAAAGCACGCCGGTCGTCACGCGTCATGTTCGACATTTCGGTCTCATCATCGGCGGCTGGCGTATTGACCGCTATCGTTTCGTCGGCCCAAAGCCCGGTGCAGACACAAACAGCGGCCAACAGACTAAAGATGTACTTGTACATGGACCTCATGGGCGTCGGTGGTTACTTGATTGGAAAGAACGGATACGGATTTTTCCGTGCCTTCACCGGCAAATGACACTTTGTGCAACTCGTGAAACATGGAGCACCCGCACTCCGGCGAAATGTATTGCGGCAGCGGTGTATGCTCCACATGCAGGACAAAGGTGGTATCCGACCGGGTGGTATCGGAGGCGAACACCTGTATCTCGAAATCGGTGGAGGACTGCTGGTCGTGCAAAGGGAGCGACAACATGGAAACCCCGATGGAATCGTACAAAATTGAATCATTGCCAACCCTGTGCACACGCACAACCGGACGGCTTTCCCGCCCCAGGGAATCGTTCCAAAAGGATACATTGAGTTTTGTCTGGAGCGACAAACTGCAATCCGGACGGCAGGCGGCCAACAACAGTGCCGTCAGAAAAACTCCGGCCAGACAGCCTATACGCAATGTACGGAGCATATCACGCAAAGTAATTTTTGATTTCCTGCTTGAGCACCTCAATGGCCGTCTCGGTGGGAGATGTCTGCGAAGCTTCACCGTAGGTGGCCAGAATCAACTTGGCCAAATCCATGGAGGGAGCATCGGGCGGAAGCTGCGCAGCACAGGCGTTGACCAACT
>JAGDAS010000091.1 GCA_017959385.1 Paludibacteraceae bacterium | reverse complement strand
GGAAGATTGCGGAACATATTTCATTGCCAAATCAGAAACCTTCATAACTTTGTCAAGGTTGAAGTATCTTTGCACCGCACTTGCAAAAGTGCCGTAAGTTCTTAAATAACATGATAGGAAAAATATTAGTAGCCAATCGAGGCGAAATCGCACTGCGGGTCATGCGCAGCTGCTACGAGATGGGCATACGCACCGTAGCCATCTACAGCACCGCCGACCGCATGTCGCGCCACGTGCTGTTTGCCGACGAGGCCGAATGCGTCGGAGGCGTAGCCAGCCGGGACAGTTACCTGAATATCGACCACATTTTGGAGGCCGCCCGCAAGCACCGGGTGGACGCCATTCATCCCGGATACGGATTCCTGAGTGAAAACGCCGAATTCGCACGCCGCTGTCAGCAGGAAGGTTTTATCTTTATCGGCCCCAAACCGGAAACCATGCTCACCATGGGCGACAAAATCAGCGCCCGCAAGGCAATGATACAAGCCGGCGTACCGGTGGTTCCGGGCACGGAGCGTCCGCTCCAATCGGCCGAGGAAGCGGTGGCGGAATGCAAACGCATCGGACTGCCCGTCATGCTGAAAGCCTCGCAGGGCGGTGGCGGCAAAGGCATGCGCCTGATCCGCAAGGAGGAGGAGATCGTGGAAATGTACAACGCCGCCAAGAGCGAGGCGATGGCCAGCTTCAGCGACGACACCGTGTATCTGGAGAAATTTGTGGAGGAGCCGCACCATATCGAATTCCAGATTCTGGGCGACCGGCACGGCAACATCATCCACCTGTACGACCGCGAATGCTCCGTACAGCGCCGCAACCAGAAGATTGTGGAGGAATCACCCTCCCCGTTTATTGACCAGAGCGTACGCGAGTCCATGGGTGCCAAAGCGGTGGCCGCCGCCAAAGCCGTAGGCTACGAGGGCGCCGGTACCATCGAATTCCTGGTGGACAAGCACCATCAGTTCTATTTCCTGGAAATGAACACCCGCCTGCAGGTGGAACATCCGGTAACCGAAGAGGTGATCGGCATCGACTTGGTCAAGCAGCAGATCATGATCGCCGACGGGCATCCGCTGGAGCTGCGCCAGGAAGACATCAAACAACGCGGACACGCCATTGAATGCCGCATCTGTGCCGAAGATCCCGAACAGGACTTCATGCCTTCGCCGGGCGTTATCCGCCAGCTGACCGAGCCGCACGGCATCGGCACCCGCATTGACTCGTATGTGTACGAAGGCTACGAAATCCCCATGCACTACGACCCCATGATCGGCAAGCTCATTGTATGGGCCACCACCCGCGAATTCGCCATTCAGCGGATGCGCCGCGTACTGTACGAATACAAGATTACAGGTCTGACCACCAACATCGGCTACCTGCGGCGCATTATCGGAACCCCCGATTTCCGCAAGGGAGAATACAACACCTACTTCATCGAACGCAACAAGGAGCGTCTGCACGGCCGCGGCTACACCAACGAGGAGTTGGAGCCCGTCGCCATCATCGCCGCCTATGTGGACTACCTGATGAACATGGAGGAGAACAACACAACCAACGCCGGCGCTTCCGAAAGCACCGCAATCAGCCGCTGGCGTTCATTCGGATTGCAGAAAGGAGTATTGCGCATATAATGGAAATTCAAATCGGAAACAAGACGCGTGAGGTATCGCTCCTTTCCAAAGAGGGCGACCAGCTGCAGCTGGAAATCGACGGCGAAGTGTACAACGTGGACATCACCATGCTCGAAAACGGGGTATGCTCCATCCTCAACGAAGGGGATTCGTATTTTGTGAAACTGGACAAATCGTCCGACAACGCCAAGCACTATCACGTCAATGTAGGCTACTCGTCGTTCGAGATCGACATGCTCGACTCACAGGCCAAGTACATGCGGATGCGCCGCAAGGGCAGCGGCCACAACGAGAACCAGGCGGACAACATCACCGCCCCCATGCCCTGCCGCATCGAAAAGGTGTTTGTGCAACCCGGCGACGAGTTGAAGGCCGGCGACGCCGTACTCACCATGGAAGCCATGAAGATGCTCTCCAACTACAAGGTGACCGCCGACTGCACCGTCAAGGAGGTGCTGGTCAAGGAAGGCGACAGCGTAAGCCAAAACCAGGTGTTAGTCAAAGTATCAGTCAAATCGTAAAGCGCATAAGAACATGGAAAACAGAATATCGGCAAGAGAACGCATTGAACTGCTGCTCGACCGCGGCACCTTTGTGGAGATTGACAAGCACGTCATTCACCGGTGCACCGACTTCGGCCTTGACAGCAAACATCCCGAAGGCGACGGTGTCATTTCGGGTTACGGAAAAATTGACGGACGCATCGTCTTTGTCTATGCGTTCGACTTTGCCGTCATGGGCGGATCGCTCAGTGCGGCCAACGCTCAGAAAATCGCCAAAGTGCAGGATCTGGCCCTCAGCAACGGTGCCCCCATCATCGGGCTCAACGACTCGGGCGGCGCCCGCATCCAGGAGGGTATCGAATCGCTGACCGGCTTTGCCCACATCTTCAAACGCAATGTGATGGCCAGCGGTGTGATTCCGCAAATCAGCGCCATTCTGGGCCCCTGTGCCGGCGGCAGCTGCTACAGCCCCGCCCTAACCGACTTCATTCTGATGGTGAAGGAGACCAGCCAGATGTTCGTCACCGGTCCCAACGTGGTCAAATCGGTGACCAACGAGGACGTGGACAAGGAGACCCTGGGCGGAGCCAGCGTACACAACTCGGTGAGCGGTGTCAGCCACTTCTTCTGCAACAACGACGAGGACGCCATGATGACCATCCGCGAATTGATCGGATTCATCCCCTCCAACAATATGGAGGACGCCCCCGTACACCCGGTAACCGACGAGGTAAACCGCATCTGCAGCGAGCTGGACGAAGTGGTACCGGTCGATCCCAACATCCCCTACGACATCCGCAACATCATCGAACCCGTCTGCGACCAGCAGTATTTCTTTGAAATCCAGTCCGATTTTGCCAAAAATATCGTAATCGGATTCGGTCGCATGGCCGGACGCACGGTGGGCTTTGTAGCCAACCAACCGAACTATCTGGCCGGATCGCTCGACATCGACGCCTCCGACAAGGCGGCCCGTTTCATCCGTTTCTGCGACTGCTTCAACATTCCGCTCATCGCCATTGAGGACGTACCCGGATTCCTGCCGGGTGTCGGACAGGAGCACAACGGCATTATCCGCCACGGTGCCAAGATTGTCTATGCCTTTGCCGAAGCCACCGTTCCCAAGATTACGCTCATCACGCGCAAAGCCTACGGCGGTGCCTACATTGTAATGAACTCCAAGCAGATCGGTTCGGATGTCAATCTGGCCTATCCGACCGCCGAAATCGCCGTTATGGGAGCCGAAGGTGCCTGCAACCTGCTCTACCGCAAAGCCAGCCCGGAGGAACGCAAGGAGAAGATTGAGGAATACCGCCAGAAGTTCGCCAATCCCAACCGGGCGGCGCAACTGGGCTATGTGGACGACATCATCCAACCGCGCGACCCCCGCGCCAGCCTGATCAAGGCGCTGGAGATGACCCGCAACAAAAACCAGAGCAACCCGCCGAAAAAACACGGCAACATGCCCTTGTAAATCCTTACAAAAGCATACATAAAAAGCATTGTCGGATGACAATGCTTTTTTTTTACGATTTACGGATCAGCCAGCGGTCGAACGCCACCAGCACAGCCGGCAGCACAACCAGTATGAGGAGAATGGCCACAAAGGCACCGATGGCCAGACAACCCACGATGGCCGAAATGGCCACATCATCGACCAGCATGGCCATGGCTCCGGCTCCGAGCACCATAAGCAGGCCGGAGGTCATAATGGTGCGGATAGAGCCGCGGTAGGCCGCCTGCATGGCTTCCAGTTCCGACAGCGTACGGCGTTTCTCCCGGTAATAGTTGGCCAAGAGAATGCCGTAATCAATGGTCGCACCCATCAGGATACTCTGCACAATCAGGTAGGCCAGATAGAGCATCTTGTCGGAAATGATGCCGCAGAAGATCACATTGACATACACCGCCGTCATAATGGTGACAATCAGAATGGTCGGAATGATGACCGAGCGGAACGATATGGCCACAATCAGGAAGATGGCCAGGATGGTGAGCAGCGTCACCAACTTCATTTCGTCACCGAAGCCGTCCTTCATTTCGCTGAACATCACCGACTCACCCAACATATAATAAGGTTGTTGCAGGAAATGGTCGGCAATGCTGTCCAACCGGCCGACAAAGCGGTAGGTTTCCTCCGATTCGTCGGGCAAGGTGGTCTGCACCACCAGAAGGGAATGGTGCTCGTTGGCCATCATGCTGACAGCCCCCGCCAATTGGCCGCGTGCCCCGGCCAGCATGCCGCGCTGTCCGTCGTCGAGCAGCGATGCGAAGCGGTCGTCCCAAACCAGCGTGTCGGCCACATAGTTGAGCAAGCCCTCCAAGCTCATGGTCAGGCTGTCGCGATAATCGTACCAGCTGCCATAGTAGTTATAAAGCAGGTTGACCCAATGGGGGTCGATATCATTGCCCAACCGATGGAAGTTGGACGCCATCTGGTCGGCGGTATAAACCTGCGACGGATCCATCAGCACATCGATCAGCTCCGGGGCGGACGGTTTGCGGGCCACCGGTGAGGTGGAACGCGATACCGGCTGCGGTTCCTCCTGCGGGGTATATACCAGCGGTATCTGCGGTTCCTCCGGCGTTTCGGCCACCTTTTTAATATATTGGTCAATCACTGGCAGTTCGATCACCTTGGGGGTCTCCTCCACCACCGGCGGTGCCGGGAAAGCCAGCTGGCGCACCCGGTCCTCGGTCATACCGGGCACTCCCTGACGGGTCAGCAGACCGCTCATTTCGGCTGGTGTGAGCTGCGCATCGGCATCGGCATAGTCCATGATCTGCGCAATCTGTGTCAATGTACGCTTCTGCTTGGCACTGACCATGGCCGAAAGCGACTTACGCTGGAACAAATCGTCGGTGAGCAGGTGGACGTATTGCAAAGGGGTCATGGTTTCTTTGTCCTTATCCTCCCCTTTGCGGAAAGAGAAGACCATACGCGTCTGGGTCACGGTGGAGCCCACAAATTCGGAGATCTCACGAACCGTCATCGGCTTGCGCAAACGGGCGGTATCGGTGATGGAAACCAGATAATGCGTATTGTCGTCACCGATGCGGGCATCGACCAACGGCATAAAGTCAATGACCGACACCTTGTCGGGAACCACGGGAAGATCGGGAGCCTTGAGCAGAACGGGCACTGTATCCGTACGGGGCTTGACGGCCACCGGCACAACCGTATCGGCGGCGGTCTCCGCTACCGGTGCAACCACCGCGGTGGTTTCGGCCGGCGCCGACAAATGCGGCTCCACAACCGGTACCGGCTGCTCCTTCACCGGCAGCACCACATCATGCACGGCTTCGGCATGGAGCGTATCGTTCAGCATGCCTTCGAGCAGTCCGATCTGCTCGCGCATATCGTCGCTGATGGAGGATGCGAACATGGGCTCGTTCATACAGTGATCGAGGACAAACCGCATCAAATCCGGGAAGGAGACCCGGAGCGTATCGCCCGCCCCCGTATGCAGGTAGTAGGCCGTGCGCATCAGCTGGGGCGTCAACAGTGCGGTGTAGTCTTCCTCCATTTCCGGAATGTAATCGGCCAGATCGACCATCAGGTCGTTGATGTAATCCGACAAACCGTCGGCGGTATAGGGCTGTTTGAGCAACGTCGGATATGACACGATGTTGTCCACCACCCCGATGGTTTTGAGGCTGTCGGCCAATGGAATAACGGCATCCTCGTCGCGGGTGTCGTACAACACCACAATCACATTGCTCTTGGGGAAATATTCCGCAATCCGGGACACGCCGTTGGTGGAGAAATAGATTTCGGTGCGCTGCGCCAGGAAATAGGAGGCTACGAACAAGCCTACCCCGAATATGGCCATGGGGATTTTGTGCGCTGTCGCAAAACGGGCCAGGCGGTCGGTCGGAAGTACGGGCGTCCGCTTGAGTGTTTTCTGCAAAGCCGAATGAAAGAGAATGAGCAACGAAGGCAGTACTGTGAAAGTACACAACAAACTGCACACCACGCCCTTGGCCAGCACAAAGCCCATATCCATACCGATTTTCAGGCGCATGAAAGCCAGCATCAACAGGCCGACCACTGTGGTCAGTGCGCTGCTGAGGATGGGCGGATAGGCACGTTGGATGGCAATGGTCACCGACTGGGTAGGCGTACGGTCGTCCCGCAGTTCCTGCCGGAAACGGTTCATGAGCACAATGGAGTAGTCGAGCGAAAGGACCAACTGCAGGATGGATCCGATGTAGTCGGTCGTAATGGAGACACTCGGCAGGAAGGCGTTGGTGCCCATATTGATCACCACCGCCATACCGATGGAGAGCAGGAAGAGTATCGGATCCAGCCACGATTGCGACATGACAATCAGCACCACCAGAATGATTACAGCCGCAATCACAATGACGGAGAACGGCGGTGTGGCACCGTCCTGGCTGGTCTCCACCACAATATCCTCCCCATAGCGTTCGCGGATTTCAAACCCCAGCCCCTTCTGATCCACCGACTTGGGCACCACCAGGCTGTAGAGGGTGTGCAGGCTGTCCTGGCTCGTCTGCCAGCTGACCGCCTGTACGTGCTCCATGGCCTGCAGGCTGTCGGCATAGGCCCGTTCCTGCTGAGGTGTCAGATGGTGGAACATGGCCTTGACATCGGCACTGGTCATTTGCATCTGACTCATGTCAAACTCCGATTCCATGATGTCGAGCGCATGCTTCATGCGCGACTGGTCCGGCAGGTATTTGGTCATGTCGCTGTTGACATTCACTTTGGGAATGAACGTCACACACGTCACCGTCAGAGCCAGCGTGAGCAGCAGGAAGAGGTAATGATATCCTTTCTTGAACGACACGGAAACGGCTGTTTAACGCGAAGTTACAAATTGAATACGGTAGGTGCGGGTTGAACTGCCGTCACCGGCCTTGACATGCACCAGCATCGGTTTGCCGTTGACCACGCCAGGTTCAACCGTCACTTCTTCGGCCGTCAGCTTGCGGCCGCGGAACGAGGCCGAAGCGCCTTTGGAGTTGGTCAGCCGGCCGATACCGCGCATAAAAGCAATATCCGACGGAATCTGGGTCTGCCCCGCCGGCAGCGTATAAACCTGTTCGCCCTCGTCATCCATATCAAATCCGTTCCAGACTTTACCGTCGATGACCACTTGTTGGATTTTATCCGAATAAATCAACTTGACATCATCGACATAGAGCGAATTTCCGGCATACAAACCGGAGTTGGCACGGAAATTCGGATAGTTGGAGGCCGAAAAAATCAGGTTCATCATGGTCGGCTCCTGGCTGGAGAAATAGTAGATAGGCACTTTGATATGGGTCCATTTGCCGTATGTGCGGCGTTCGCGCCACATACCTTCGGCCACCTGTACCGCCTTGACGTCGGTACCGCACTCGTTGCCGTCCAGCGCCTGGCGGATATCGCTCTCCTCGTTGATCTTCTCCACCGCAGTGCACTGGCCGTTCTCCCCCTTGTAATGCGTGGCCTTCGATGTACCCCGCCATGCATAGTAAAGCAGGTAGAAATCCTCCAAATCGGTATGCGGGCCCGTACGCTTGATCCAGACCGAAAGCGTGTCGGGGCGGTGGGTCCACTCAATGCCCCCCGTGGTGCCCGCCGATGCGGAGCGCACCTTGAACAAATTCTCCAGGAACACCCAGGGCTTGCCCAGCGAAAAATAACCGGGGCTGGTCTTGGTAATGCCGGCCGCACCCACCTCCTGGTCCTGAACCATCAGACAGTATTGGCCGGAATGGCCCTCCTCCCGATGGGCGAAATTGAACTTGAATCCGAATTGGGACACATTGCAGGCATTCCAATGATTGGGCTGCGGATTGTTTTTGAACGGAGTGCCGTCCCACTGCTCAAAACCGGCATTGGGAACTTGTTGGGCGGACACCGCCATAACTATCGAGGCGGCCGCAAAAAGGAGAAAATTACGTTTCATAACAATAAACCAAACAAAGATACACCTATTTTAGGAAACTAGGAAATAAAAAAGCAGAAACTTGACATTTGTCAGAAAAGCATTATCTTTGCACTACTTCGTAAAACACAACAACTATGGCAAAAAAATTTGTATGCCCCATCTGTGGCTACGTCCACGAGGGCAATGAAGCTCCCGAAAGATGCCCCCAATGCAAGCAGTTGGTGGAATGGAATGTCTTGGATGAAAGCGCAGGACTCACGTTCGTCACCGAACATGTGATCGGTGTGGCCAAGAACACCAGCGACTCCATGAAAAAAGACCTCAACGCCCACTTCATGGGTGAAGCCACCGAAGTCGGCATGTACCTGGCCATGAGCCGTCAGGCCGACCGCGAGGGATATCCCGAAATCGCCGAGGCCTTCAAGCGCTATGCCTTCGAGGAGGCCGAGCACTGCGCCAAGTTCGCCGAACTGCTGGGCGACGTGGTATGGGACACCAAGACCAACCTGGAAAAACGTATGGTGGCCGAAAGCGGCGCCTGCGAAGACAAGATGCGCAT
>JAGDAS010000003.1 GCA_017959385.1 Paludibacteraceae bacterium | reverse complement strand
GTTTGTGCGCGCTGCTGTTGGCTTCGCTGGGGTTTGGAAGCTGTGAAGATCCCAATCCGGAGTCTGTTCCCTTATATTATGGTCCTATCCCTCCTCCGTATGAACATCCTGATTATTACGGTCCGATACCTTATCCGTATTCGGATGAGTTCCCGGACCACAATACGGATTATGCGGTGCGGGTGGCCGTGCGGGATGCCTCGTCGCAGCCGGTGGAAGGAGCGAAGGTGACCCTGCATTACCTAAGCGGTGACAATCTGAGACTGATGGGGGATACGTTGGTTACCGACACCGACGGTCGGATCGAACAATTGTTGAGATGGTCGGAAGAACCCTGCAACGGGGTTATTTTAGAAACACAGAAGGAAGGATTCAAGCCGGATACGACCGAGGTGTCGGTGGATGTTTACGACGACTCGGCAGCCGATGGCATGTATATGGGGGTGTTCGGATTCGATGTGGTCATTACGCTTGAGGCGGAGTAAGTTGTTCTTTTCCTGACCTGATTGGAATCGGCATGAATATGATTGGACGTTTTGCTCCGTCTCCTACCGGTCGGATGCATTTGGGCAATGTCTGGTGCGCTTTGGCCTCCTACCTTTCGGTGAAATCGCAAGGGGGGCGCTGGGTGCTCCGTATTGAGGATTTGGATCCGGAGCGTTCACGGCAGGCATACGCGGATCAGTTGATGCGTGATTTGGAATGGCTGGGACTGCAATGGGACGAGGGGCCGTATTATCAGCATAACCGTTCGGACTATTACGCCTCCCTTTTGGAACAGCTTTCGGACGATATTTTCCCATGTTACTGCAGCCGTTCGGATCTGCTGAGCGCTTCCGCGCCCCATGCCTCCGACGGCCGTGCCGTATACAGCGGCCGCTGCCGTTCCCTGACCTTGGAACAGCGGCAGTTGGCGGCCATGCACAAGCAGCCGTCGCTGCGGATGCGCGTGCCTGATGCCGCTATCAGCTTCCAGGACCGTGTCTATGGCCCCCGGACGTATTCATTGGCACGGGATACCGGCGATTTCATTGTCCGGCGTTCAGACGGGGTTTTTGCCTATCACCTGGCGGTGGTGGCGGACGATCACGCCCAGGGAGTGACGGAGATTGTCCGTGGATGCGATCTGCTGCCGGCCACCGCTCCCCAGTTGTTGCTTTACGACCGGCTCGGATTTCCGCGCCCGGTATATGCCCATATCCCGCTGTTGGTCGCCTCCGACGGCAGCCGTTTGTGCAAACGCGACAAGGCACTCGATCTGGGCGCGCTGCAGGCCTCGGGCGTGTCGCCGGAACGATTGTTCGGCTCGCTGGGCGCCGCTTCCGGTCTGTTGACGCAGGCGGAAGATACCCCGCTCTCCGAACTGCTCGAACGGTTCGATTGGCGGAAGATTCCTACGGATCCTATAAAAATTCCGCTGTAGCGGAGAACGGTTTAAAACGAATTTGAAAAAAATGACAGGTAATTCTTTGCGTATCAAACAGCGTGTAGCACTGGAGTTGTTCCGGGTGCTGCATAGGAAAGCGGCTGCCGAGCATCCGTTGCGTCAGTTGTTCTGGGAGTGTACGCTCCGCTGCGGTTTGTCCTGCAAGCATTGCGGGAGTGACTGCCGGACGGAGGATGTTCATCCCGATATGCCATTGGAGGATTTTCTCCGCGTTCTTGACCGTGTCAGGAATCAGTTGGACCCGCGTCAGTGCACAGTGGTGTTTTCCGGAGGGGAGCCTTTGATGCGGCAGGATCTGGAAGTTTGCGGACGGGAAGTGAGCCGGAGAGGCTTTCCGTGGGGGATGGTGACCAACGGCATGCTGCTTACCGAACAGCGTTTTGAGGCGTTGCTTCGGGCGGGTATGCGTACCGTTGCGGTTAGTTTCGACGGTTTTGAGGAGGAACATAACTGGTTGCGTGGAAATTCGAAAAGTTTTGAACGTGCCCTGCATGCCATCCGTTTGTTCCAAAGCAAGCCGCGGCTGTTGTGGGATGTTGTGACTTGTGTCAATCAACACAATGTGGGCCGTTTGGAGGAATTTGCCGATTATCTGGTGTCAATCGGGGTGAAGCAATGGCGGGTCGGAACGATTTTTCCTTCCGGCAGGGCTGCCGAAAATCCCGAGTTGCAGCTTGCACAGGCGCAATACCGACAGTTGCTCGATTTGGTCGCCCGGTTGCGGGCATCTGGGAAAATCCGGGTCAATATGTCGTGCGAGGGGTTCCTTGGCGGCTATGAAGGGATCGTTCGTGACTATCTGTTCCATTGCGATGCAGGTATTACGGTCGCGTCGGTGCGTATAGACGGTGCGATCTCGGCCTGTACCAGTATCCGGGCGGAGTTTGACCAGGGCAATATTTACCGCGACGATTTTTGGGACGTGTGGCAGAACCGTTTCCAGTTGTTCCGTGACCGTTCGTGGGCCAAGAAAGGAGCTTGCGCCGATTGCCGGTTCTTCCGCTATTGCGAAGGCAACGGCATGCACTTGTACGACGACCGGCTTCAACTGGCCAAATGCAATCTTCCTTTCCCGAAAAAGTAAGCCGGCTTATTTGGCAATGTTTTTCATAGAGGATTTGATTGACAGGTAAGATACCAAAACGGCGACCTTGTGGTCGCCGTTTTGGTTGTTTGTGGGCGGTTTTTACCAAACGACCAGTTCGTAGATGGAATAGCCGTAGCCGGTACCGCGGGCGGTGCCGTAGATGCGGACGTAACGGGCGGTCGTTTCCCCAATGTTCTTCTCAACCGTTTGTGCCGACGAAGCCGTGCATTCGAGCTTGGTCGTCCAGTTGGTGCCGTCGTTCGAGGTTTGGATCTGGTAAGCCGAAGCGTAGGCACCCTCCCACCTGATGGCTACCTTGCTGAAGGTCTTGGCGCTGCCCAGGTCGATGGCGAGCCATTGCGGATCGACGCCCTGGGTCGATTCCCAGCGGGTTCCGTTTTGACCGTCAACCGCTTGGGCTGCCGAGT
>JAGDAS010000011.1 GCA_017959385.1 Paludibacteraceae bacterium | reverse complement strand
GCAGTTGCGTCTCGCTCACCTCGAGTTGACCGTCAACGTAGCCGGTAAGACTGACGAAGAGCTGCTTGCTTTGGCCAAGTCGAACCCCGACACCCTCAATGTTGAGGAGTTGATGTTCACCGCCTCTATCGCTGAGAATAAGGAAGACGCTGACGCCTTCACGGCTGCCAACGCCAAGCAGAACCCGGACGATTGGCGTACCACCAACAACCTGGCTGCCTCCAACTTCACCAACGACGACTTTGCCGGTGCCCAGTCCAACCTGAATACTTCGGTTGACAAGGGTGGTGCCGAGCAACCCGAACCCAACTTCAACCTGGGTCTGTTGGCTCTGGTTAACGTTGATCCCCAGACCGCTCAAGGTTACCTGGGCAAGGCTACCGGTGTTGAGAACCTGAACGAGGCTCAGGGTGTGATGTTCATCCAGCAGGGTGAGTATGGCAAGGCTGTTGCCGCTACCACGGGTCTGAACACCAACAACGCCGCTTTGGCTCAGCTCTTGGTTAACAACAATGAGAAGGCTGCCGCCATCCTCAACGATGTTAAGGAAAAGGACGCTTTAACCTACTATCTCTCCGCCATCGCCGCTGCCCGCAGCAACGACAACGGTGCGGTTATCGAGAACATCAAGAAGGCCAACGAGGCTGACAAAGCCTTCGGTGAGCGTGCCAAGACCGATCTTGAGTTTGCCAAGTTCTGGATCCTTCCTCCCTTCATTGAAGCTGTGAAGTAATCCGGTTCCAAGTATTACAAAAAGGCTCGTATCAATTGATACGGGCCTTTTTTGCGTTGTATGAACAAAAAGTACTGTAGGAATGTCCGAGTATAAAAGAAGCCGTATAACGGCGTTATACGGCTTTGGATGGGATATGGGTCCGTGTCTTATTGGATGTTGTCCATTTCCTTCTTGGTAAAGAAAACATACAGAATGATACCTGCCAGCATGACGAATCCACCAATGCTCAGGGTCAGGTTGTTTTCAAAGTGCAACAAGGCGGGGAGAATCAATCCCAATACTCCCAAGAGGAAAACAATGATGCCAATATTTCTCATATAACCGTTGATTAAAAAGGTTTGCTCATAAAACTATGCAAAGTAAGCGAATATATTCCGAAAACGGAAATTATTCGCCCGATTTTTGTGTATTCTCCTATTCCATTGGATACATGTCCTCGTCCCGGTCTTCCTCAATGCGCAGGTGGTTGATGATGAAATCCTGCCGTTCGGGTGTGTTTTCGCCCAGGTAGAAACGCAACAGGCTCTGTATGCCTTCGTCCTTGCGCAGGGTCACAGGGTCCAAGCGCATGTCCTTGCCGATAAAATGCTTGAACTCGTCGGGAGAGATCTCGCCCAATCCTTTGAACCGGGTGATTTCCGCTTTGGCCCCGCACTTCTCGATGGCACTGACCCGCTCTTCGTCGGTGTAGCAGTAATAGGTGTCCTTCTTGTTGCGTACGCGGAACAGCGGAGTTTCAAGGATGAACACATGGCCGGTTTTGACCAGTTCGGGGAAGAATTGCAGGAAGAATCCCATCATCAGCATACGGATGTGCATGCCGTCATCATCGGCATCGGTAGCAATGATGACCTTGTTGTAGCGCAGGTTGTCCAATCCCTCTTCGATGTCGAGCGCAGCCTGCAGGAAATTGAATTCGTCATTCTTGTACACCACTTCCTTGGTCTGCCCGTAGCAGTTGAGCGGCTTCCCGCGCAAGCTGAAGACGGCCTGTGTGTTCACATCGCGGCATTTGGTGATGGAGCCACTGGCCGAGTTACCCTCCGTGATAAAGATGCTGCTTTCGTCTTTGCGGTTGTTTTTGACATCGCAGTAGTGGATGCGGCAGTCGCGCAGTTTTTCGTTGTGCAGCGACACTTTTTTTGCCTTTTCGCGTGCCAGTTTGGCTACTCCGGCCATCGCTTTGCGCTCGCTCTCCGCCTCTTGGATCTTTTTGAGCAGGATTTCGGCCACATCGGGATGCTTGTGCAGGTAGTTGTCCACCTCCTTTTTGATGAAGTCGCCCACGTATTTGGCTACGCTGGGGCCGTCCTTTCCCATGTCCTTGGAGCCCAATTTGATCTTGGTTTGCGATTCGAACACCGGTTCCTCCACCGAAATGGAGATACTGGCGATGATGCCGCTGCGGATGTCGGAATATTCAAAATTCTT
Source organism: Paludibacteraceae bacterium (assembly GCA_017959385.1). Taxonomy (GTDB): domain Bacteria; phylum Bacteroidota; class Bacteroidia; order Bacteroidales; family Paludibacteraceae; genus Enterocola. The sequence continues at coordinate 1,653 of JAGDAS010000011.1, read as the reverse complement.
GTTGTAGAATTCTTTGATGGTACGGGCGAACGCCTCGCGGAAGGCGCTTTGGTGCGTGCCACCCTGTGTGGTGTGCTGTCCGTTGACAAAGGAGTAGTACTCCTCGCCGTACTGCTGCATGTGTGTGAAGGCGATTTCGATATCCTCACCTTTGATGTGTACGATGGGGTAGAGCGGGTCGGTGTCGCATTTTTCCGTAAGGAGGTCGAGCAATCCGTTCTGCGACTGGTACCGCTGGCCGTTGAACCGGATGGTCAAGCCCTGGTTCAGGTAGCTGTAGTTGTGCAGCATGTTCTCAATGTACTCCTGGCGGTAGTTGTAGTTGCCGAAGAGTTTCGGGTCGTTGTCGGGCGTGAAACGGATGTAGGTGCCGTTGCGCTCGGTAGTCGGCTCAAGGTCGTATTCCTTGACCAGTTTGCCGGCTTTGAACTCCGCTTTCTTGGCCATGCCGTCGCGGTAGGAAATGGCGGTGAACTCGCTTGAGAGGGCGTTGACGGCTTTGGTGCCCACACCGTTGAGGCAAACCGAGTTCTTGAAGGCCTTGCTGTCGTATTTGCCACCGGTGTTCATCAACGATACGCAGTCCACCAGTTTGCCTTGCGGAATGCCGCGGCCGTAGTCGCGTACGCTTACCGTGTGGTCCTCGAGCGTGATTTCGATGAGTTTGCCGCAGTTCATACGGAATTCGTCAATGGAGTTGTCGATCACCTCTTTGAGCAGGACGTAGATGCCGTCGTCGGCCGAAGAGCCGTCTCCCAGTTTGCCGATGTACATGCCGGGGCGCAGTCGTACGTGCTCCAGTCCTTCCAGATGCACAATATTGTCGTCCGTATAATCGTCGGTCAGGGGGGCGTTGGTGAAGAGTTCGTCGGTTTCGCTCATGGCATGAAATTTTTCAAGTCGTACAAAATTACGCTTTTTTTTGAAAAATCCCGTCCATGACACCGCATGAGTTGTCAACACTCCTTGCGGAAAATGCGCACTTACGCCTGGATCAGCGTTTCAGGGTGACGTGACCGCTGAGCTGTTGTGCGCCGTTGTCGTAGCGGATCAGGTACCAGTAGTCGTCCGATACGCAGGGGTGGCCGAGGTAATTACCGTCCCAGCCGCGCTCGTCGCCGCGGTAGTGGGCGATCAGTTTGTGGAAGCGGTTGTAGATTTTGATATCGGCATCCGGCCAGAATTCGATGCCTTGGATTTCCCAGGTGTCATTGCCGCCGTCGCCGTTGGGGGTGAAGAAAGGTGACGGTACGAGCGGGTCTTTGGGGGTTTCTTTCACTTTTACGGCAAAGTCGGTGAGTGGGGAGAAACAGTTCTCCCATTCGAACTGTACCGATACGGTGTGCAGCCCGAGTTCCTCCCAGGTGACTTCCAACCGGGGGGCGTCAGTGCTTTGCTGCATGCCGTCGAGATACCAGATACAAGTGCACCCGGCGCAGGGTTCGGTACTGAACACGGTACGGGTGCCCAATTCCGTCTCCATGACGTCTTGGGCGCTGATACCGATGGTCAGTGCCAACCCTGCTGCCAGAGCCAGGCTCCTACGCAACAGTTGCTGCAGGATGTACTTGTAACCAATCATTAAACGCTATTCGTGATAAATTACCGGTGCGGTCAGGTTGCGGAATACATTTACCGTCAGGGTGAAATCAG